>JBEPWN010000233.1:0-5014 GCA_041642395.1 Marinilabilia sp.
ATACATCTTCAACTTTACTGCCTGGATTTTCCCGTAAAATTTTATCAATGGCTTTTTGTGAAGGAGCTTTTGAAAATCCCAACATCACTAAAGCAGATAACGCTTCTTCGGCTTTTGTATTGTCTTCGGGGATGAGTAAATTTTGACCGTTGCTGACTCTTCCCATTTTATCTTTCAACTCAACAATAACACGCTCTGCTGTTTTTTGACCGATACCTTTAATGCTTTTTATCTGGTTTACATTTCCTCCTGATATGGCCAGGTTTAACTCATCCGGCGACAAGGAAGATAGCATCATCCGTGCTGTATTGGCGCCTATACCGGATACCGAGATTAATAACTGGAATAATTCACGTTCGCGGGTGGTCGCAAATCCATAAAGGGAATGTGCATCTTCCCGGATGTGCTCATGAATGTAAAGCATAGACTCCTGTTTGTCTTTTAAAGCTTCAAAAGTGTAGAGTGAAATGCTGATAAAATATCCTATACCTCCGTTTTCGATGATGACAAAAGCCGGAGTTATCTGGGATACCTTTCCTGATATGTAATCGATCATTGGTTAAATATGGTTTGGTAACTTTTATTGCTTCTTTTCTTCTTTTCCCCATCCGCGGGCTGTTAATTTAATTTCTTCTCCTGCATTGGTTTCCAGTGTGTAGCCTTTCTCCCGGGAAGTGATGTGCCCGATAACAAAAACATCTTTAAGTGCTTTCCCTCGTTGTTCAATTTCCTGATAATTGGCCAGGGGAATGGTAAACAGTATTTCAAAATCTTCGCCTCCATTGAGTGCAGCGACAATGGGATTCAGTTCCATTTCATCCCCAAGTGATGAGGTGGCCGGGTCTATTGGAATTTTGTTCTCGTAAACATTGCAACCAACGCCTGCGGCTTGGCATTGCCTGATGAGTGATGGCGCCAGCCCTTCCCGGATCAGGCTCATGGAAGTAGGAGTAATGCCGGCATTTTCAATTTGATCAAGAATTTCAATGCGGGCTTCGGGTTTTAGTTGTCGCTCCAACAGGTAGTCGTAACCACCGAAATCCGGGTTGGTTTCGCCTGTTTCTGTCATAACTTTTTTTTCGCGTTCAAGTAATTGTAAGCCCATAAATGCTGATCCCAGATCGCCCGTTACGCAGATCAGGTCATTTTCATTTGCCCCGGATCGCTTATATATTCCGGATGAAGGTGCAAAACCGAAGGCTGAGACGGATATAGTCAAACCGGTAAGTGATGATGCTGGTCTGAAACCCACCAGATCGAGATTATATTTGTCGCATGCCAGCGCAACGCCTCCCATGAGCATATCCACGGCTTCAATCGACATTCTGCTGCTTAATCCCAAGGCCAGACTTACATGTGTCGGCTTGCCACCGGAAGCAATCACATCAGAGATCCCTGAAACAATTGCTTTATATCCCAGGTGTTTTAAAGGAAAATATGTGAGATCGAAATGTATGCCCTCCAGAAGCATTTCATGGGCAGTGATAATCTCTTTTCCTTCGGATGAAAAAACAGCTGTGTCGTTTTCTATGCCACAGACGACGCTGTTTCGACGTTTGGCAAAAGTCTTCTCCACGCGCTCAATCAGGCCGAAAAGGCCTATTTCGGATAAAGGGGTGATGGTTGTGCTCATGAAATGTTTTATTTTTTTTGATGGGTTAATAATTACGTGGTCTGCTAAAAAGTGTCTGGTTAAAAAGTGCCGGTTGTGAGGCTTGTGAAGCCCGAAAACACGTAATTTACTCGGGTAAATTCCTGTACTGAGCTTGTCGAAATACAGCCAATTGTACTTTATTAACAGACATCACTTATGCAAAGATACGAGATAGAGAGCACAATTCATTTAATCATAATCAATAAGTGTTAATAGATTATAGAAGATTAAAAAATAAAAGGCGCTTTGCAGTGGATAAAGCTAACCAGATGAAAACTTTAAGGGCATTTTGGGATGCTTGTATGATGAACCTGAAAACAAAGGAAAGAGTTTTATTTCATCCAAATGTTTGGTAACTTTGTGGCTTGTGTTTAATTAATCTTAATAGCAATGAACTCTACCCCTGTTAATATTGTTACAGATTTGAGACGAAATGACAGATAAGATTTGATATGGGAACAGAACAAGATAAAATATTAGAAGAAGCTACAAAAGGCGAATATAAATACGGGTTTTATACCGATATTGAGATAGATACAATTCCTAAGGGATTGAGTGAGGATGTGGTCAGGGAAATATCCAGGCTTAAAGGTGAACCTGAATACATGTTGGAATTCAGACTTAAAGCTTATCGCAATTGGCTCACCATGAAAACTCCGGATTGGGCTCATTTGAATATTCCTGAAATTGATTTTCAGGAGATGATATATTATGCGGCTCCTAAAAGTAAGCCCAAACTCGATAGCATCGATGATGTGGATCCTGAGTTGAAGGCCACTTTTGATAAACTGGGTATACCACTTGAGGAACAGAAGCAACTGGCCGGTGTGGCTGTTGATGCAGTGATGGACAGTGTTTCTGTGAAAACTACTTTTCGTGAAACCCTTGCCGAAAAAGGCATTATCTTTTGTAGCATGAGCGATGCCATTCGGGAGTATCCCGATCTGGTAAAAAAATATCTGGGAAGCGTGGTGCCTCCCAATGACAATTATTTTGCGGCATTGAACTCTGCCGTTTTCTCTGATGGGTCGTTTGTTTATATACCCAGGGGAGTAAGAAGTCCGGTGGAATTATCCACTTATTTTCGTATCAATGCCCAAAACACCGGACAATTTGAGCGAACATTGATCGTGGCCGAAGATGATGGTTATGTAAGCTATCTTGAAGGATGTACGGCGCCAAAGCGCGACGAAAACCAGTTGCATGCCGCTATCGTGGAAATTGTGACAATGGATCGTGCCGAAGTGAAGTATTCTACCGTACAGAACTGGTATCCTGGTGATAAGAACGGCAAAGGAGGAATTTACAATTTCGTGACCAAAAGAGGATTGTGTAAAGGCGATTACTCAAAAATCTCATGGACTCAGGTGGAAACCGGCTCTGCCATTACCTGGAAGTATCCGAGTTGTGTGTTGATGGGCGATCATTCATCCGGTGAGTTTTATTCGGTAGCCCTTACCAATAATTATCAACAGGCTGACACTGGCACCAAGATGATTCACCTTGGGAAGAACACAAAAAGCCTGGTGGTTTCCAAAGGAATTTCTTCAGGAAAAAGCCAGAATAGTTACCGTGGACTTGTGAAAGTTTCTAAGCGTGCCGATAATGCCCGCAATTTTTCGCAGTGCGATTCTTTGTTGTTGGGTGATAAGTGTGGAGCCCATACATTTCCTTATTTGGAGATAAACAACAATACGGCAAAAGTTGAACACGAGGCCACTACTTCCAAGATCGGAGAAGACCAGATTTTTTATTGCAATCAACGCGGCATTGATACTGAAACTGCTGTGGGGTTGATTGTGAATGGCTACGTAAAAGAGGTAATCAATCAGCTGCCTATGGAATTTGCCGTAGAAGCACAAAAACTTTTGGAAATAAGCCTGGAAGGCAGTGTAGGATAATATATATATATATAAGTCATTTTTTTATTCAGATAATAGTTATGCTTTCAATAAAAAATTTACACGTCAAGATCGACAATAAGGAAATACTAAAAGGGATCAACTTAAAAGTAAAAGCTGGTGAAGTCCATGCTATTATGGGTCCTAATGGATCAGGGAAGAGTACCCTGGCCTCTGTACTTGCCGGGAACGAAATGTTTGAGGTAAGTGAGGGTGAAATTGAATTTAACGGCAAGGATATCAATGAAATGAGTCCCGAAGAACGTGCCAGGGAAGGGTTGTTTCTCAGTTTTCAGTATCCAGTTGAAATCCCCGGGGTAAGCATGGTTAATTTTTTACGTACTTCTGTTAATGAACTGCGCAAATATAGGGAAGAAAAACCTCTTTCGGCCAGTGAATTTCTGAAGTTGATGCGTGAGAAGAAAAATTTGGTTGAAATTGATACCAACCTCACCAACCGCTCCGTTAACGAAGGTTTTAGCGGGGGAGAGAAAAAGAAAAATGAAATATTTCAAATGGCTATGCTTGAGCCTAAACTGGCCATTCTGGATGAAACCGATTCAGGTCTTGATATTGATGCGCTCCGAGTTGTTGCCAATGGAGTCATTAATCTGAAGCGTCCCGAAAATGCAACTATTTTGATTACTCACTATCAGCGGCTGCTGGAATATATAGTTCCTGATTACGTGCATGTACTTTACAACGGACGCATCGTAAAAACAGGGGGAGGAGAATTGGCCCACAAACTGGAAGCTCAGGGTTATGACTGGATTAAGAAGGAGCTTGAGGGATAATATTTTGGATTGAACACCTAACACGGATTGAATGGAAAATGCAGTAAAAAATATAATTGATAAAGATATATCTCTGACATCGTTTTTTGAGGAGAACCGTTCTCGCATAGAAGCTCGTTCATCAGGAGTAATGAATAATTTTCGGGACGAAGCATTGGAAGCATTTAATGAGCTGGGTATTCCTTCTAATAAAGTTGAAGAATATAAATATACCAACCTTCAGCCTTTTTTTAAAGGTGATTATAATTTCAGTACAGAGCCTGTGTCTCTGGTTCAGGATGTGGAAGATATCTTTTCCTGCGATGTAGACACTCTGGATACTTATATTATTTTTGTAATAAATGGGTGGTATTATACACGTAACAAGCCCGATGTACTTCCAAAAGGTGTCCGGATTGGAAGTTTGGCTCAACTGGCCAAAGATGAGCCTGAATTTTTTGAGGAATATTACGGGAAACGTGCACCTCATCTTTCTGATGGTATTGTGGCACTGAATACGATGTTTGCTCAGGACGGATGCTATGTTCATGTTCCAAAAGGTGTTGCGGTAGATAAGCCCATCCAGATTGTGAACATTCTGATGTCCGATGAAGCTCTGATGACCAACCAGCGCAATTTGATTGTGATGGAGGAGAATAGTGAGGCACGTGTAATGGTATGCGACC
>JBEPWN010000234.1:0-4987 GCA_041642395.1 Marinilabilia sp.
ACGATCTGTTGTTTATACATTCGCTACTTTGATGATATCGGCAAAAACTCCTGAAGCTGTAACATCAGCACCAGCGCCATAGCCTTTTATTTGCATGGGATGCTCGAAATAATGTTCTGACCAGATGAGAACTATGTTGTTGCTCCCTTCCAGATCATAAAACGGATGTTTATTATCTACTTCCATCAGTCCTACTTTTGCTTTTCCATCCGATGTGAGCCGGGCGCCATACCTGAGTCGTTTGCCTTCTTTCAGAGCTTTTAAGCGTCTTTGTTCAAAAACAGCATCCAATTCGGTTACTTTACTCATAAATTCGTCCAGTGAATTCAAATCCAGGTATTCCTGAGGAACGAATGGCTCAACCTCCACATCGCTCTCTTCTATTTTGTAGCCCGATTCACGGGCCAGGATGAGTGATTTACGAACCACATCTGTGCCGCTAAGATCAATTCGCGGATCGGGTTCGCTAAATCCTTTCTCTTTGGCCTCCACAATGACCTTTGAAAGTGGTTTATCTTCCGAAAGCGTGTTGACAATATAGTTGAGGGTTCCTGACAAAACCGCTTCAAGACGAACGATTTTATCACCACTTCGAACCAGATCATTGATGGGGGCAATAATTGGTAACCCGGCACCCACATTGGTTTCGAAAAAGAACTTTACCCCTTTATCGCGGGCAGTGTCTTTTAATTTCCGGTAAGTGGCATAGGAGGATGAACTGGCTATTTTATTGGCTGTTACCACTGAAACATTGGCCTCCAACATGGAGTGATATATATTTGCGACTTCTTCACTGGCGCTGCAATCGACAAACACACTATTGGCCAGGTTCATTTCAATGATCCGGTCACGAAAATCGTTTACCGTTCCTTCAATTCCTTCTTTTTCCAGTTTTTCAATAACAGTAGAGGCATCCAGTCCTTCGTTATTAAATATCATATTTTTTCGCCCTGCCACACCTACCAATCTCACCTTAAGGCTATTGTCTTTAATTAACTTCTCAGTCTGAGCACTTATTTTATTCAGCAATTTACTGCCCACTGTACCCTTTCCAACAAGAAACAGGTTTAGTCGCGAATAGTCCGACAGAAAAAACGATTCATGAATTACATTAAGTGCTTTTTTAATGTCACGCTCCTTTATGACAAATGAAATATTGAGCTCAGATGCTCCCTGGGCAATGGCATAAACATTGACACCGTTTTTTCCCACACTATTGAAAAGCAATCCGGAAATACCGGTAGAGTGCTTCATGTTTTCACCTACAATGGCGACCACCGACATCTGGTCATCAACTATAATGTTGCTGATCTGACGATCGACCAGTTCGCGGCTAAATTCTTTTTCAATGGCTTTACGGGCAGTGGCTGTCTGATTACTGTCTATGACAAGACTAATGCTATTCTCGGAAGATGCCTGCGAGATAAGGATTACATTTATCTCCCTGGCTGCCAGAGAGGCAAACAATCGCATAGATATGCCCGATACTCCCACCATTCCAATTCCCTGCACTGTAAGCAATGAAACATTTTTTATTGATGAAATACCCTTAATTTGTTTCGGCCTGGGCACTTCTTTCACCCCGTCAATAAGCGTTCCCGCTGCTTCCGGATTAAAAGTATTTTTAATGGTAATGGGAATATTCTTCTGGTAAACCGGTAAAATGGTTGGTGGATATATCACCCTTGCTCCAAAATGTGACAGCTCCATTGCCTCGGAATAGCTCAGGTGATTGATACAGTATGCCCGACTGATAACTTTAGGATCGGCTGTCATGAAGCCATCCACATCGGTCCATATTTCCAGCATATCAGCATCAAAAGCTGCAGCCAGAAGTGAGGCAGTGTAATCGGATCCGCCCCGGCCTAAAGTTGTATTTTCCCCCTTTTTATTACTGCTGATAAACCCGGGAAAAAGAGATAATTTGCCCAGACGGGGTTTTACATCATTCAGAAGCACAGTGGTCTTTTCCAGATTGACCTGACTGCGCCCGTATTCATAAAATGATTTGATATAATCCCGGCTATCAATCCATTGTGCCCCTATATATGAAGCTATTATTTTGGATGAAAGCCGTTCACCTATGCCCGAAATACTATCAAGGCTTTTACAACTTAGTTCTCTGATCAGGAAAACTCCTTTATTTATAGATTTAAGTTCGTCAAACTCCTCTGCCAGATGATCATAAACCTGAGTTTGGAATTTTGTCACGGAAAATAATTCGTCTATAATCTGCTGGTGAACATGAATGATTTCATCTACTTCATCTGTATATGAAACATCCCCCTTTGCTGCCAGATTGGCGGCCCGGATCAGTTTGTCGGTGATTCCCCCAATGGCCGAAACCACCACCACAACCTGTTCATCCACTGCCTGTACAATTTCATTTACCTTTTTGATATTGTCGGCTGATCCTACCGAAGTGCCGCCAAATTTCAAGACTCTCATATCTGATTGGTTTTGCTTTTAATTTTCGAAAAAAAAGCTCCTGAAAGTCAGTTTGCCAGTGGTTTCATCAAGTATAACTTAAGTTGAGCGATACGGGTTCAGCGAATTATGATTACTGAGCTTGTCGAAAATACTTCATTATATATATGACACCACACTGGTAAAATACTGACAGTCCCAGAGCTTGTAATTATTGTTAGCAAATGTAGGAAAAAACGCCGAAAACATGACAAATGTTACAGAAACCTCCTGAAATTAATCCAATCAGAGTTGATTTTCTTTCATAATACTCCGTTAAACTTTTGCAAATACCTGATAAAGAGTTATATATGTAACGATTGGCATTTCTTGCAACTCTTTGATAATAAAAACTTTGCGTCTTTGCGACTCTGCGTTTAGTTTTTTTTAAATGGACTAATGCTTTCCATAATACTCATTACCAAATAATGCCATTTTCATCAAATTTCCTGGCAGAAAATTTTCCGTTATCAAACTGCCATAATTTCTTTATACGGGATCTTTTTAGCAACCCACTCATTTCGGTAAACCCCGACAGAAGACGCGCCGGATGATGAGCGTCGCTGCTCAAAGTAACAGGGATATTGTTCCGGGCCATCCATCCGTAATGATCCTGTGATGGGAAAGATATTCCTGCCCTATCGTAGTATTTGGTATTGATTTCCACGACTGTACCCTTTTCTTTGGCCAGATTCATGGTATCATGCACTTGCTGCACATACCAGGGGGCCTTTTCATCAAAGAAAAAACGGTTTCGGTTGTGCAATCGTATTTTATCCATATGCCCGAGTATCTGTGGCGATTCATCTTCAAGCATTTTTCTTTGAAGCTCAAAATAGCGTTCTACTGCTTTTTGAATGTCACCCCCAAAAATTTCATCTATACCCCGGCAAAAATCTTCGGTAGAGTCGTCAATGGAAAATGGTGTTCCATCTGCGAAGGCTTCAACAAAATGAACAGAACCTACCACATAATCCAGTCCGGCTGAAACAATCCTATGGTGAGATGGTCCTGCCATGTTGGGAATATAATCAACTTCCATAGAAGAGAGAACTTCTATTTGACTGGCATATTTTTGTTTGAGCAAAGACAAAATCTGAATATATTCTGGCAACCGGGCAGCTTCCATATTCCAGTCGGTAGCAAAAGGAACGGGGGCATGACTTGAAATACCAAGTGATTTCATTCCCAGTTCGATTGCTTTTTTTACATATGTTTCCGGACTTCCCTGTCCATCACAAAAATGTGAATGGCCATGGTAATTGGCCCAGGCTGTTGGCTGTGAATTTTGTCTCGACATTGGCAAAAATATTTGGTGTTTGAATATACAATAGATCGTTAGATTTTAGATACTGGATGCTGAATGTTAGATAGATTATCCCAAAGCATCGGGATACGATTTATCTTAAATCTTATATGTAATCCCGAATGGTAGGGACTAACGATCTATTGCAATGTTGTACGATTCATCTAACATCTAACGATCTAATTTATAATATAGCCCAAAGAAAATAATAAAACATATAAAAGACAAAAGACCTACAGAAAAGACAAAAAATTGCATTGGGGTTCAATTTCATTGACTAATTTTGCATTTTGAAATTTTTACCGATTTAACGAAAATGACATTTAAAGAAGAAATTCAGCGTCGCCGTACTTTCGGCATTGTCAGTCACCCCGATGCCGGAAAAACCACACTCACCGAAAAATTTTTACTTTTTGGAGGTGCCATTCATGTTGCTGGGGCTGTAAAATCTAACAAAATAAAAAAAACCGCCACTTCCGATTTCATGGAAATTGAAAAACAGCGGGGAATTTCTGTGGCCACATCGGTCATGGGGTTTGAGTACAAAGGATACAAAGTCAATATTCTGGACACCCCCGGGCACCAGGATTTTGCCGAAGATACTTTTCGCACCCTGACGGCTGTTGACAGTGTGATCATTGTTATTGATGCCGCTAAAGGAGTTGAGGCCCAGACACGCAAACTGATGGAAGTTTGCCGCATGCGTCGCACTCCGGTGATTGTTTTTGTAAATAAGATGGATCGTCCCTCACGCGATCCTTATGAGATACTTGATGAGATTGAGGAAGAACTAAAAATAGATGTTAGACCCTTGAGCTGGCCCATTGACAATGGACCCGATTTTAAGGGTGTTTACAATCTTTTTGAGCGCAATCTATATCTGTTCAGTCCCAATAAACAAACCCTTGAAGAAGGCATCAGTCTTGATGTTACAGACAAACTGCTTGAAAATGAAATTGGACAAGCCTCAGCAGCAACTCTACGCGAAGAATTGGAGTTGGTAACCGGTGTTTATCCTGAATTTGATAGCGCACCTTATCTGGAAGGTAAACTGGCACCTGTATTTTTTGGTAGTGCCCTGAATAATTTTGGGGTTCGTGAATTACTGCATTGTTTTCTGGAAATAGCACCCTCTCCACGCTCTTCAGCAACAGAAGAGCGAGAGGTACAACCCGATGAAGAAAACTTCAGCGGATTTGTTTTTAAGATACATGC
>JBEPWN010000235.1:0-4971 GCA_041642395.1 Marinilabilia sp.
ACAATCAGAGCTTTTATCGCCACTTGATCTTCTTAAACTGCTTTGTTTTGGATATATTTTCAGGAAGGTTGCTGAGAATGGAATTTTTCATTTGATCAATCAGCAACTGCCGGTTGAAAGTCTGATGCGCTACAATGCTAACTTCCCGTACCGGTTCCGGATCAGCAAAACGGCGAACAAATGGTTTGTCTGTCATTGAATCTACCGATAATTCAGGAACCAGGGTATAGCCAATTCCTTTGCGTACCATCGCTTTTAATGCTTCTATGCTGCCGCTTTCGTAGAAAAAACCGAAAGCATTGTTGTTTTGTTTATCTTTTCCGCATATATCCAGCGTTTGATTACGAAAGCAGTGTCCTTCAGTAAGAACTAGAACTTTTGCAGGATCAAGTTGTTTGTTTTCGATTAATTTGTTGTGCATTATGGGATGATCGTAAGGTGCATAAAGCATGAATGGTTCATAAAACAGCGGTATTTCCCTTATTTGTCGTTCTTCGGCAGGAGTCACCATGAGACCGATGTCTATCCGGTCGTTTTGTATGGCTTTGAGGAGTTGTTCGGATTCCAGCTCCTCAATGTGTAAGTGCGTGTCCGGGTTTTCTTTAATGAATTGTGGCAGAAAACGAGGGATGAGGTATGGCGCCAACGTGGGAATTATACCCAGGCGGAATTCACCTTCAATGCTTTTCTTTTCGTCGGAGACATAATTCCGGAGTCCGGATATTTCTCTCAAAACCTGGCGGGCCCTGATGATGATTTCTAGTCCGGCTGGTGTGGGTTCTATGGGTTTTTTGCCGCGATTGAAAATTTGCACACCAATTTCATCTTCCAGCTTTTTAATTTGCATGGTAAGCGTGGGTTGAGTCACATGGCAACTTTCAGCAGAATCAACGAAATGGCGATGGTCATCAAGGGCAATGATATATTCCAATTGTTGGATGTTCATGATATAGCAGGTTGATTAGATGGGGGAAGATATAAAAAAAACGGGACCCATTTTTGTAAGGTTCCCGTTTTTTGTAATTTATTTTTTTGCAATATTTTGTTACAATAGTCCGTTAAAGAAAGCTTAAACGCAGAGACACAAAGACGCAAAGCTTTTATTATTAAAGAGTTGCAGTTATTTGGTGTCGTTTTCCAATGCGTTTATTATCAGCTACTTGTAAAAGTTTAACGGAGTATTGTTGTTAGAAGTAACCAATAAAACCGAGTCATTGCGAATGATAGAGCCTGCCTCCGACTCTGCTGGAAAGCAATCTTAACAGTTAAAGTGTAATTTATCCGGGCAATAGTAAAAGTTTACAGATCAATAGTCCATTAAACTTTCGTAATTAAAGCGCTTTGCAGATAAAAGCACAGAATACCAGTGCCATATCTAAAATCTAATTTCTAACATCTAAAGATCTAACGCCTAATGATTTATTGTTAAAATATATCTTTCATTTTACTGAAAAACCCATTCTGTTCCTGACCTTTACGGGGAGTAAATGAATCTGATTCTTTCAGCTTTTCAAGCATCTTTTTTTCCTCTTTGGTTACCTCTGACGGGATCCATACATTGACACGAACCAGTAAGTCGCCTCTATGATAGCTGTTTACTTCCGGAAGTCCTTTCCCTTTTAGTCGCAATATTTTTCCGGGTTGCGTACCGGCATCAATTTTTACTTTGACCTTGCCTTCCACGGTTGGAATTTCAGTGGTAGTACCCAAAATTACGTCGGGAACGCTCAAGGAAAGATGGTATATGAGATCATTTCCGTCACGAATAAGTTCCGGATGTTTTTCTTCTTCTATTATGATCAGCAAATCGCCGTTTATTCCTCCACGGCGGGCAGCATTTCCTTTGCCTGCAACCGACAGTTGCATACCTTCTTCCACCCCGGCGGGAATATGGATGCTTTCCACTTCTTCAGTACGCATTACTCCATCACCGTTGCAGTGGGCGCATTTTTTTGTAATGGTGCGTCCTTCGCCTCCACAGGTGGGGCAGGTAGCGCGTGTTTGCATTTGGCCCAGAATGGTATTTGCCACTCTTGTTACCTGTCCGGCTCCTCCACAGGTGGAACAATTGCTGTAGGCTGTTCCGTTTTCTGCCCCTGTTCCTCTGCAATGCTCGCAGGAAACGTATTTTTTGACTTTTATTTTCTTTTCTACACCGTTGGCAATTTCTTTCAGGGTCAGCTTAATCTTCACACGCAGGTTGGATCCTTTGTTGACTCTTTGTCCACCTCCTCTGCCAGACCCGCCAAAACCACTAAATCCGCCGCCGAATCCACCACCAAAGATGTCACCAAAGTGAGAGAAGATATCGTCCATGGTCATTCCGCCACCACTAAAGCCTCCTCCTGAAGATCCGCCAACACCGGCATGTCCGAATTGGTCGTAACGTTGACGTTTTTCTGAGTTTCCAAGTACTTCATAGGCTTCTGCCGCTTCCTTGAATTTATCTTCTGCCTCTTTGTCACCCGGGTTTTTGTCGGGGTGAAATTTTATGGCTTTTTTTCGATATGCTTTTTTGATTTCTTCCGCGCTTGCATTCTTTGAAACCTCAAGTACTTCGTAATAGTCTCTTTTTGACATGATAATATTTTGGTTTTATTCGCCTACGACAACTTTAGGGAAACGTATTACCCTGTCGTTGAGTTTGTAACCCTTTTGTACGCAATCAATGATTTTTCCTTTCATTTCTTCTGAAGGAGCCGGAATTTTTGTCACTGCTTCATGCAAGTCGCTGTCAAATTCCTGCTCAGTGGTTTCAATTTCTTTTACACCACGTTGGTTTAGGAATTCCTGAAGTTTATTGTAAATAAGATTGATGCCTTCCTTGACAGCATTCACATCGCTGGCTGACTCCAAGTGTGTGCGTGCCCTGTCAAAATCATCCATTACAGGTAAGATACCAAGCAGGATATCCTCTCCGGCACTTTTTGAGAGTTCAATTTTTTCCCTTAGAGTGCGTTTGCGAAAGTTGTCATATTCAGCAATCAAACGGAGATATTTGTCGTTCAGATTTTCCAGTTGACGTGTCAGAACTTCTTTTTCGTCTTCGGGATTCTCTGTGGGTACTTCTTTTTTTTCTTCCGGTTCGTCAACCTCGTTGGTCTGCTCTTGCTGCTGGTTTTGCTCTTCTTGTTCCATGTCGTTTGAAACTTCCGGAGCTTCAGTATTTTTCTTTTTTTCTTTTTCTTCTTTGGCTTGTTTTCTGTTCATATCGAATATCGTTTTTTTCATTATTTGGCGCACAAAGGTATGCAATTTCTTTGCCATAATAAAAACAGGGACATTTTGGCATATTAAACCCAAGGCAGACATTGGGACCGATTTAGAAAATGTTGACTTTCACCATCTTTGGTCAAAGTCTTATATTTCTAAATTACCGATTGTGATTGGGAAGAGGAATCGCTCAATAGTCAGAGAAAATGCAGTAAAAAACAAAGACAACAAAAAGTCATTGCTTTCTGCTGCCTTTGGTAATGTGTTTGAAAAAATATTGTGAACGTTATTAGCGCTGAAGGCTTTTGAGTCTCTGGTCTATTTTGTTTATGTTATTGGCAGCAGCCACAATTCGGCCATCGCCGTCAACCAGATAATTGGTCATTTGCTTGGTTGTATTAAATGTTTCAGCCAATTTTGATTCTTTACCTTCTAAATCACAAATGTGGTAGATCTCATGCAAACTATCGCGATTGATGGCCTGCATCAAGGGGCTCTTAAACCTGTCCAGAGAAACGCTGATGATAACAAAATCTTTTCCGTTCAGGAATGATTGATTGCGATATGTACTTAGCATTTCTCTTTTTCTTAAGCTCTCAACTCTGGATGGTGCATCATAGGATGCCCAAAAATCCACGAGTACCATCTTTCCTTGTAAGGTATCCGTATTAAACGGAGTACCGTCAACAAGTGGTTGTTGAATACCCGGAATTTTATTGCCGACTTGTAATCCTTCCTGTGGTTCTGGCGAGCCATTGATAAATGAAAGGAATAAAAATCCAGCTAAAATGGTGAATAATAGTAACTTGTTCCTCATGATAATATATCTTTCCCTATTTGTTACATGTCAAAGTTTCAATAAAAAATTGGATAAGATCAAAGTTTTTCGATGAACACACCTAATTGTGTGACCAGTGATCTAATTGTAACTACAAATCTATGCTGTAAAACATGAAAAATAAAGGGAGATTTCTTTGGAATTATGTAATTTAATGTTAATTTTAAAACTAAAAAACATAAATTACTGAATGTAAGGAAGTTAACAGATAGTTAAAAACTTGTAAAAATGGACAAATGATCTTATGGAATAAAGAACTATTTCTTTATATGCGTTTTATTTGAGCTCCAAGCCGGTTTAGCCGTTCATCAATTTTTTCATATCCGCGGTCTATTTGTTCAATGTTGTGGATGATGCTTTTTCCTTTGGCTGAAAGGGCTGCAATTAGCAAAGCCACTCCTGCTCTGATATCAGGCGAAGTCATAACACTTGCCCTCAGATGTGTCTCATGATTCATTCCGATCACGGTAGCTCTGTGGGGATCACAAAGTATGATGCGAGCACCCATATCAATGAGCTTGTCCACAAAAAAAAGACGACTTTCAAACATTTTCTGATGAATCAGTACGCTGCCGTTGGCTTGTGTCGCTATTACCAGAAAGATGCTTAACAGGTCGGGAGTAAGTCCCGGCCAGGGGGCATCTGAAATGGTCATGATGGAGCCATCAATAAATGTTTCAATGGCATATTTTTGGTTAGGGGGAAGGTAAATGTCATTTTCACTGATGTGCATGTTTATGCCCATGCGGCTAAAAGCAAGCGGTATGATGCCCAGATGTTTTGGTGCCGCATTCTTTATGGTTAATTCACTTCCGGTCATGGCCGCCAGACCAATAAAACTTCCTATTTCTATCATATCTGGAAGTATCTTGTGTGTGCAGCCTTTAAGTTCAGTTACTCCTTCAATGCTCAGAAGGTTG
>JBEPWN010000236.1:0-4962 GCA_041642395.1 Marinilabilia sp.
AAAAGTCAAATTTAATGTCTTCGTATTCTTTAATTGTTGTCCAATTGTATTTCATGATAAGATCATTAGATTTTTAGATGTAAGATTTAAGTAAATCAGTCAGTAGTTTCTAGTCAGTAGTCAGTGGATTTCAGATACTGACATACGCAAAGATCTAAAAAAATCATATAAATGGTAAATTTTTAGAGGCTTATGATTTTCGTTAGATAAAAGATGACTCTTATCCCGAAACTTCGGGACTAATGTTCTGATTTTTAATAATAAAATTCGCAATTTTAAAAAATTGGGGGTTACTGAAAAAGTCAGCAACCCTTTTTTTCCTTTATTGATTTTCTTTTTTTCTTTTTGGCATTGCCCCAAAAAGAAACAAAAAAGTCTAGTCCGTTTGAACCTATCCGCCCGCATCAGGCTTAATTTCCGGCTGGCCCGCAAGGCCTTAAAGTCGCTCATTAAGCCTTCTCGCTAACCGCCGGCCCGGAAAACGGACGGGCCTGCGCGCCTTTTAAATACTAAGATGCGTAGCTGTTTTAAAACAATTTTTCGGAACAAAAGCTACTATAATTTCATCCTCAAGAAGTTCCTACGTACAAAGCTTTCCTTGATTTTGAATAAAAAACCTTGCACCTTATCTTTTTTAAAACATCACAACATGCTAATATAAAAAGATAAAAGCGTTTTTCAGTAGACCTTAATTAAATATCAAATCATTACAAAAGTTTAACGAACTATTGACATAAACAACTAACTCAAAGACTATTGTAAAATCTTAAAGGTCAATTGTTATTTAACATTCATTACCCCCGTAAATACCGGAAATATGTCTTCAATATCTCGCCATTTTCTTGTCCGGGCGTAAAAACTTCCAGCAATGCGGGCCCACCCTTGTCCTGCCAGAAATGGTCCAGCGTTTGCTGAAGTTCTGAACGATTGGCGGCTGCATAATATTGCAATCCGAAAGTTTCGGCAATTCCCCGGCACTTATAATCACCACGGGCTTCGAAAAATGGCTCCAATTCGCTGGTTTCCGAAGGTCCGGGAATAAAGCGAAAAATCCCGCCGCCCCCATTATTCACCACGATCACTCTGAATGAATCAGGCAGATACTGGTGCCACAAACCGTTGGAATCATAAAAAAATGCCAGATCCCCGGTAATCAGAGTGACTGGCTGTCTTCCAGGATAAGCCGATCCGGCTGCCGAACTCACACATCCGTCGATGCCACTTGTACCGCGGTTGGCAAAAAATGTCTGGTTTTCCTTCCACTTGAAAAGTTGGGCATAACGCACCGGCGTACTGTTTGCCAAATGGATTTCTTGTCCCGAAGGTATGTACCTGGATAAAATCTCAAATGCCATAAAATCACTCCATGGCATTACATCCAGAAATTCATTGTGTAATGTTGCCGTTTTACCATCAGCTTCTTCCCAAAGTTGAAAATATTCCGAAGGAAGAACCTTCATTTTTTGCACCACCGAAGAAAGAATTTTTACGGGATCGCCGGGAATCTGACGTGTCAGGCACTGATAAGTATCAACCAATACATCCTGATTTGAAAAATGCCAGTGAGCTACAGGGGAAAAAACCCTTAAACGTTGTTTTATTTTTTTTGAAAGAACCGGGAAATCCAGAGTGATGAGCAAATCGGGTCGAAAATTTTCATCACCGTCCGAAAATCCCTCCAAAACCCTGTCGGTATTCTCAAATACTTTTTGGCCCGATATGTTTGATAAGTTTTCGGCAACGATTACCACACCCAATCGCTCAAGAGAAGAAATGAGCATGATAAGGTTTTCATCAGGGGAAGCAGCGCCTGTTACAAACAATATTTTACGGTAATCAGCCAGTTCATCAGCCAGTTCTTTTATCATGGTTTCATTCACATCCAAAACTGAAGAAACAGGAACTATTCTGACACCGGAATAATCTCCGGGATCTGCCTGCCCATAAAGCGGCTCATTAAATGGAACATTGATGTGCACCGGCCCTTTCACCAAACCCAAAGCATTTCGAAAAGCTTCATTCAATAAACGGTCCGTCAGTGATTTTTCACCATCACTCAACTCCCCCACAGGCAACTGACACTGATACCGGATAAAATTATTGAAAATACCGTTTTGACGGATGGTCTGGCCATCAGCCTGATCAATGAATTCCGGAGGCCGGTCGGCTGAAATAACAACAAGTGGTATTTGCTGATAGTAGGCTTCGGCAATGGCGGGAGCGTAATTAAGCACAGCAGTACCACTTGTGCAAATAAGTGCCACCGGACACCCCCTGCTGCGAGACAATCCGAGAGCAAAATAAGCGGCCGAACGCTCATCCACAATAGAAAGACAAGTGAATTTTTTACTGGCCGGAAAGGAAAGAATAAGCGGAGCATTGCGCGAACCGGGAGATATTATCACATGTCTAACCCCATGCGCGTGACAGTGAGCAACAATGTGTTTAACCACCGTTTTATCTGAGATGAGTTGACTCATTGCAATAGTTTTGTTTTACAGAATGCAGCACCGACAAAAGTGTACCGGCTTTCAACTGTGTCTCTTTCCATTCATGCTCTTCCCCGGAATCTCTTGTTAAACCGCCGCCAAGATATAAAATAGCAGCGTCATCAACCAATTGCATGCAACGAATATTGACAAAAAAACGAAAAGCATCCCTGGAAACAGGCCCTAAAAACCCGCTATACAATCCGCGATCGAATGTTTCGGCCTTTTGAATCAGTTGCAGCGCCTCATCTTTGGGATATCCGCCCACCGCCGGGGTGGGATGCAGCGCTTTCAGAAACTGACCTGTGGATGCTTTCAGATCATCTGCTTCGAAACGATAGGTTGTGCGCAGATGGATCATTTCACCGGCTCTGACCGGAGAAGGACCATCCTTTTCGAAATCGTTGATGTTAAACTCATTCAGCACCTCATCAATAAAAACAGAAACAAGCCCCTGCTCCTCCAGTTCTTTAAGATTCCAGTCTTCACTATGAACATTGCTGTTTCGTGTAGCAGCGAGAGCAACGGTTTTAAGGTGACTGCCGTCTTTTTCGAGAAAAGTTTCAGGACTGGCACCCATCCACCTCCCAACATCAGGATGATCAATAAAATAGACAAACGCATTGGGATGGGAGCGGCACAACTGCTCAAATACATACGGGAGAACATGAGAAGGGACGTCTGACACCTCCATTCGGCGGGCCAGAACCACTTTATCGGCAATTTTCCGGTCCATTGCCTCCTTAATCATTGAAAATGCTGATGAATAGGATTGCCTTTCCAGAGGTTCTTCTTCAGGATGCACCAACTTATTTTTGCCGGGTGCCGGAATTTCGTGACTGAATGAAAATTGTTCTGTTTTTCCTGTCGGGCTGAGTGAAAGAGCTCTTTTGGAAGAATCAAAAGGGGCTACAATAAAAGATCCTTCATATTGATCCATGGAGAAATCCTCCAAAGCGAAAGATTCTGAATTGCCTGCAATAAATCCATGTGCCAAATCTTCCCCCGGCAGACGATAGGAAACGAATGAATGACCGGCAGTCAAAAAAGCTGAAAGCCTGTTCTTGGCGCAATATATGTTGTCTGTACTGCTCAAAATTGTTTCTTTTTCAAAGAAACACAAAGATAACCAAAAAGGTTGATTTTAATTTAATGTGTTATGTGCTCTATTTAACCCTGCTGAATAGACAGCAGCCAATTCTTTGATTTCCTAACTAATTTTCTTTTTGGCATTGCCCCAAAAAGAAACAAAAAAGTCTAGTCCGTTTAAACCTATCTGCCCGCATCAGGCTTAATTTCTATCTGACGCCCAAGCCCTTGACGGCGCTTATTAAGCCTTCTCGCCATCCGCCGGCCCGGAAAACGGACAGGCCACCGCGTCTTTGAGCAGCAAATCTTTTTTAATCACTAAAGAATTCTTTCGATTAATAAAATGGAAACTATTTTCCTTATTGAGTGCAGATTTAATTTAATGTTTGCATAAAAAGCCTTATACTTTAAAGGATATTTTAAAATCACAATATATTACTTAGCATACTCTTATTTCTTCTCTGTCAGATACTTCCAGAACCGTTTTGGCATGAACTGCCGCTGAAGCCGGGGGTTAATGCGTTCTTTTATAGCGATATGCTTGAAATAACTGCGCCATAGATCCTGCCATTGCTGCTCATCTTCACTTTTTGCTTCCATGGGAAGGTTGCCGGTTTCCTTATCAAAAACAGGCTGATTCACAGAAACTTCTTCAATGGTATTTTTATTGTAAAAGAATCCGTAATCACGGGTGGTATCATAAATCAACCATTGCTGATCTGAAAAGCGCGACTTAAAGTGAGGAAGGGTCATGGGCAGAACATCGTATCGGGGTGAAGCCGGGGCAAACCATGTATCATCGGCAGCCTTTTCGAAGCGCACAAACATATGAAGTCGATGAACCTCGTGCAGCACTTTGCGCTCCACCTGTGTGAAACGTAAAACTTCGGCCACCGAAAGATTCCGGGTAATGTCGTATTTCTGATCAAACAATTTTTGCAGCAGATTAAGCATCAGATCTTCCACTCCCTCTTCATGAGATAAAAAAACATGATAGAACCGCCGGCAAAGACTCTTCCCTCCTACCCGCTCAATCCCGTTCCATACCCGTTCGAATCTGTCATGAGCCGTCTGTACTTTTATGGTTTCATCAAACAAGCCGGGATTTCTTCCGGTAGAAATAATCCGGGCCGGAAGTTGTTTTCTGTCCCACACTTCAAATACAGCGCTTAAAAAACCAGGAAATGTTCCGTCATATTGATAGTGAATCATTTTTTACTCTTTGGGGAGGTTAAAACAATTTCATCTGCACCGCATCGGGTGTCAGTTTCCGTGCGCTTTTATCAAGAAACATCAGTCGCAGCCGGTCTGGTGGCATATCAGGCATTTTACGACCAGTAAGTTCGCGGCAGGTAATAAAAAACTGTGCGCGCTTCATAACAAC
>JBEPWN010000237.1:0-4956 GCA_041642395.1 Marinilabilia sp.
AAACAAACAGTAATGTATCAGTAAGGATATAGTATGGATAAAGTATAGATGGTGTATTAAAACCACACTTATTGTTAAATTAGCAACCCCAGAAAATGAAGACCAAACGAATTTGCATTTACGCCAAGGATATCCAGCGAATCACCGGCAAAAGCGAAAAAACCGGATACCGCATTCTGGATAACATTCGCAAGCACCTGGGCAAAGAGCCCCATCAGTTCATAACCATAAAAGAATTTGCCGACTTCGCCGGCTTTGCCCCGGAAGACGTGAAGGAATACATCTACGACTAGTTTTAAATCTTTTATTCCCTTTTGTTGCCATTTGGAGTCCTTAATTTGCACCTACCTCAAAACACCTATCCATACAGCACAAATTACTGCATCCGAAAACAAACCATTCAATTTCGTCAAATTTCGCACACGCCAAGGCACTTCCCAGTCACCAAAAACAGTCCTTTTCAATACCATTTATTCCCAATTGCCCCCATATAATGCAGAATCATAAAAATAATCCAGCTTTCAATCATCACAAAATCCAATAAACCAACCCAAAAGTTATTGCGTGCCGGTCCTTTTTTCCTTATCTTTGATTATGACTTCGAAAGTCAAAAACGCTCAAACATCATCAAAACAAATGAGAACAAAATGGTGAACAGCTAAAAAACATTAAAGCCAACATCCTTATTTACAGCAAGAATGAAAGAATTACATAGATCCCGCCCGGATCACTTTTTAACATTCATCCAAATACAAAAAGCTGTAAATCGTTTGATTTACAGCTTTTTATGTTTTTGGGGTATTCAGATTAAACATCTTGATCCAAAGGTCTGGCATAACTCCTGGGTGTTATTTGGTGGCCATATTTCTGTGCATAAACCCAAGTAAACTCTGCTCCGAAAAAGAGGATAAGACAGGAATATGAAACCCATAGTAGGATGATAATAATAGACCCGGCAGCACCATAAACACTTCCCGGACTGGCTTCCCCGAAGTAGAAGCTCAGAATCTCTTTCCCGATGGAAAAAAGAAAAGCAGTGATAAGAGCTCCAATCCAGACGCTTCGCCAGGCAATATGAACATCTGGCAGATATTTAAAGATCAAAGCAAACAAAACCGTTACCACACCAAAAGAAATAATCAGATCAGAGGCCTGCAAAAGATAAAATGCAATATTAGGAACCCATTGCGATATATAGTCTTGTAAAGCATTCAACAGAGCGGATAATATGAAACTAACAAGTAGGAGGAAACCGATAACCAAAACAAATCCAAAGCTCTTGGTTCGGTCAATCAAATATTGCAATATGCTGTTTTTAGGATCAGATCTTACCCGCCACACCCGGTTAAGAGAAATCTGCAGGTGATAAAAGACCCCGGTGGCTCCAAAAACAAGTGCACCTATACCAATTACTGCTGATACCCATGAGGATTCTCCTTCCCTGGCATTCCGGAATATGGATTCAACCGAGTCTGCGGCAGAAGTACCCATAATATCTTTAATCTCTTCATAGACTCTTCCTTCTACTATTTCAGTCCCATATAACGAGCTGAGCATGCCAATTACAATGACAAGCAAGCCAGGAAGAGCAAGAATGGCATAATATGCAATGATGGCACTTAGTCGCCAGGGATCATCATCATTCCATGCAATGGCTGTCTTCTTTAGCAGCGCCGGCAAATCTTTTATCCTGAAACGCCGGGACTTTTCTCCTGCGGTTTGGCTCATGTAATATGATTTTAATATTTTTTATTGCACTACGATTTTTTTTAATATAACATTATACCCCCAGTATGTAAATGCCTGATAGACTCAAAACAAAAGACCTTTTTGCAAAAGCTGATGAACTTCTCTCAACGAAATTAGACGAACCTAGTAGTGCGATCATAAAATACTATTTCATATTTCACTTCCTTTTTCCTTCCTGCATCGTTAAAATTCTTCACCGCAGCTATGGCTATGCTTGGCAAACCCACCTTGCATAAAGAAAAAAATCATATAAAATTTAAGTAAACCAATTTAATAAATGTCACACCAGTTTACAATAAATAATCCCGATACATTCTCCTATAACAGAAATGTCCGGGACTATTAATTAAAAAACGTATAGAATCAACACAATAGGTTGTTTCCTTAAAACTTGTATCAGATAAATTTTGCTTACATCCATCATCTCCTACGACGAAAGCCCCCAAAAATGAGAGAAATAACAAATAAAACAATAAAAATATAGAAAAGGATTTTAGCAATATCTACTGCACCTTCAGCTATTCCTCCAAAACCGAAAAGAGCTGCAATCAGGGCAATAACAAGAAAAGCAATCGTTAATCTTAACATAGCTATAAATTTAATGGTTAAAATTTAATACCTGCATATACCTGAATAACTCTGTTTTTGGCATCACCAAGCAATATTTCAGAAGGTTCATCATCTTTTGCAACCTGGCTTAATCCAAAATTATAATTAAATCCAAAAATAAATGGATCAAAGTCGAAACCAAGTCCGCCGGTTAAGCCAAACTCCCAATTATTAAAATTGTCCCGGTCAATATCATCTTCCGAATCAATATCTATACCGGCCAGACTTCCGTCGTTTTCAAAACTCGAACTTAATAAAAACCCTATATATGGACCAAATTGAAATTCAAAATCTTCGGATAAATTATAAACAAATTTCAGAGGAAGATCAATATATCCGAGTTTAAATTTGCTTTCTCCTTCAATAAAAGCTTCATCATCATAACTAATTTTTAATCCTTTAGATGAATACATCAATTCCGGTTGGACAGAAAAAAACTCACTAAGTACAATTTTATTGTACACCCCAAGCATAAGGCCCATTTTGAGATTATCATCATCATTCCCCTCAACAGACATATTAGCAATATTAATACCGGCCTTTATTCCTGCACCCGAGTCTTGTGCAACTAAGTGTCCTGTCATTAGTATTGACAAAACAATCACGATAAAAAAAGATTTTATTTTCATAAGCATACAATTTTTCTAACCTGCTTTATTCATTAGTTTTTGTTATGACAATGGTCCGTTAAGCTTTTACAATAGTCTTTTAATCTGCCTTTTAAATCTGAAAATATTTTTGTGTTAAATGCAGAATTTCAATCCCGAAACTTCGGGATTGAAATTCATCTAGCATCGTAAATCTTATATTTAAAAACTTAATGGTCTATTGTTTAATTTATAAATAATACAGGCTCAATTATTAATCTAACTATTGATAAAAAAATTCATTAAAAAATCTTAATTCTCAAAATAAAAATACTTTAAACCGTTAAATATCCCCTTTTTTTGCAGCTTCTTTCAATTCTTCATTAGCGAAAATAGCTACCTCTACTCTTCTGTTTTTTTGTCTTCCTTCCGACGTTGAATTGTCTGCAACAGGTTGTGTCTCCCCAAATCCTTTTTCTATGATACGACTGCCGGTTACACCAAAAGTTCGCAGATAATCACCGACAGATGAAGCTCTTTCAACAGATAATTCCTGATTGTATTTTTTAGGTCCTTTGGAATCGGTGTGACCTTCAATCAAGATCCTGGTGTCTGCATATTTTTTCAAAGTTTCAGCCAACTCCTCAATATTTTCCTGCGAAGCATCTCTTAAAGAAGACGAATCAAAATCAAAAAGAATCCCGGAGTCGAAAGTAATTTTAATCCCTTCTCCAACTCTTTCCACTTCGGCACCTTCCAGATCATCTTCCAGTTCTTCAGCCTGCTCATCCATATATTTACCTATGAGAGCTCCTGCGGTACCACCTATGGCTGCACCAAGTATAGCCCCTTTGGCTGTTTCATCAGAATCGGAGCCTATAATACCACCAATGACACCACCAGCTCCGGCACCAATTGCACCTCCTTTCGCAGTCCGGGATGATCCGCAGCCATTTAAGAGAAGCATTGAGAACAATAAAACATATATCGTAGAATAGAATTGCAATTTTTTTGTCTTCATAATTTTATATTTTTTGATTTATACTAAGCCTACCATATTTCAGATGATTCCGTTTCAACCATAATATATTTCCCTAATAGGAAAAAGCCTCGTTTTTGGGAGGACTGGTCTATTCAGAAGATTTCGTTATGAGCTGTTCTAATACCAACAAATACGGGTAACCGCAAATATAATTGATGAAGGAAATAATGAAACGAGCATTTTTTTGCGAGTTCAATAGGCCGATAAAAACAAATAATACTCGTATTAATTATTTCCAAGTCAATTTTATTGAGGACGCCTATATTTAGCCGTTAGTTGAGCATCGTTAATAGATAATCTGTAAATAGTCAGGTTAAAAACAAATGCATAAAGAAGAGAACATTCTGCCAGCTGCTTAAGGAAAATCATCGCATCATTTTTTTAACAGCATTGCCTGGATTAAAAAGGCAATCCTGCCCTGCAAATAATATTTGAAATGAAAAAATACGGCAACAATAATTGCCGTATTAATGTAAATTTCAGCAAAATCAAAGACTTAAGAAACTACAGACTATTAATTTCCTTAACCAGTTCATCCCTTGTCTTTCCTGTTTTTTTCTGAAGTTTACCTAACATTTCCTCTTCTTGTCCTTCAACATAAGTAAGGTCATCATCGGAAAGTTCACCATACTTTTGTTTAAGTTTACCTTTAACTGAATTCCAGCTTCCTTTAATTTCAAGCTTATCCATAATACAACATTTTAGTTTATTAAATAATCCTGGTTAATAAGTAATCGTTCGTCTACATCCTGAACAATCAAAATGTGACAATTAATGCTTAATCATTCAAAGCATAAGGGTAAAAATCATTTTTTCTTACCAGAGACTGTAAGAAAGATTCCAATGACAGTGATAACCCCACTTACAATAAGAGGTGTCCAATTGGCTTTACTAACAGCAACTTCGGCACCCAAAACTGAAAAGCTCTCTGATTGGTTCATGGCCTGAATGCCAAATATGATTACTCCC
>JBEPWN010000238.1:0-3944 GCA_041642395.1 Marinilabilia sp.
AACTCAGCGACAGCGATAAACACAAGAAAGTGATCAATACATATCTCAACGAGATGAATCTCAATTAACACACAAAATGAACAGAGGTCCGATAACTGTGCGTTACGCCAAAAGTTTGTTTGAGCTGGGAAAAGAAAAAAATTTGCTCGACAAATTTTATACTGATTCCAAACTTCTGCTTGATCATTGCCACCAGGTAAAAGATTTTTGTGTGTTTTTAAACAACCCTGTCATCAAGCCATCCAAAAAAAAGGAAGTTCTACAAAAAGTACTTGGATCTGAGCAGCATCCGTTAATGATTAAATTCATTAATCTGGTGATTGACAAAAATCGTGAAAATCTTCTGAATGATATGGTCATATATTTCGAAGATTTGTACAAGAAATATAATGGCATAAAAACTGTGAAGCTAATTACCGCCGTTGCTTTAGAAAACGATTATCTGAATGAGCTACAAATATACCTGGAGCGTGAATTCAGTGCTCCCATCGAAATGGAAGCACAAACAAAACCTGAAATACTGGGTGGACTGATTTTGATTGTTGACGACAAAATCCTGGATAACAGCATCCTGCATCAGATGAAGTTAATCAGGAAAAAATTATTGAGTTAAATAAAAAAGCCGAAATGGAACAAATTCGTCCATCGGAAGTATCCGATATATTACGCAAAGAAATAGAAGGTTTTCAATCGGCCTCAGAGCTGGAGGAAGTCGGAACTGTATTGCAGGTTGGCGATGGCATCGCCCGGGTATATGGTTTATTGAACGCAGAGTCCAACGAAATTGTGGAATTTGACAATTGCATGGGAGTAGTACTCAACCTTGAGGCTGACAGTGTAGGGGTGGTTCTTTTTGCCGACTCTCAGCTGGTATCGGAAGGCGATATTGTGCGCCGGACAGGGCGAATTGCATCCATCAATGTGGGAGAAGGAATGGTTGGACGGGTGATGAACACACTTGGAAAACCAATTGATGGAAAAGGAACTATTAGCGGAGAATTATATGAGATGCCTCTTGAGCGAAAAGCTCCCGAAGTCATTTTCCGACAACCGGTTAAGGAGCCACTTCAGACCGGGCTTAAAGCCATTGACGCCATGACCCCTATTGGACGGGGCCAGCGTGAACTAATAATTGGAGATCGCCAGACAGGAAAAACAGCCATAGCCATTGACGCCATCATCAATCAAAGATCGTTTTTCGATGAAGGAAATCCGGTTTATTGCATTTATGTAGCCATCGGGCAAAAGGGATCTTCCGTGGCACAAATTGTAAATACATTGAAAAAGCACGGGGCAATGGAGTACACCATCATTGTATCCGCCTCAGCATCAGATCCGGCAGCCATGCAGTTTTATGCTCCATTTGCCGGAACTGCGATCGGGGAATTTTTTCGTGATACCGGCCGCCACGCTCTTATCATTTACGATGACCTTTCGAAGCAATCGGTTTCATACCGGGAAGTTTCCTTATTGTTGCGCCGCCCACCGGGACGCGAGGCCTTTCCCGGGGATGTTTTTTATCTGCATTCCCGATTACTGGAACGAGCTGCCAAGATTATTGAATCAGACAAAGTGGCCGCCCAAATGAATGATATTCCGGAATCGCTGAAAGGAAAAGTTAAAGGTGGAGGAACCCTTACAGCCCTGCCAATAGTTGAAACGCAGGCCGGTGATGTTTCGGCATATATCCCGACCAATGTAATTTCAATTACAGATGGCCAGATATTCCTTGAAAACAATCTTTTTAATGCGGGAGTACGGCCGGCCATCAATGTGGGAATCTCCGTGTCACGCGTTGGTGGTAACGCACAAATAAAATCCATGAAAAAAGTGGCCGGGACACTCAAACTGGACCAGGCCCAATACCGCGAGCTGGAAGCTTTCTCTAAATTTGGATCAGATCTGGACCCGGCAACCATGGCAATCCTCGATAAAGGACGAAAAAATGTTGAACTCCTGAAGCAACCTCAATACCAACCCGTACCTGTTGAACAACAAGTGGCTGTTATCTATTGTGGAGTAAATGCACTTTTAAAGGATGTTCCCATGGACAAAATCAAACAATTTGAACATGAATTTATTGAAACCCTGGAACTGAGACACAGCGATGTATTTCAAGACATCCTGAGCGGCAAACTGGACGAAGAAGTCACCAAAAAAATTGAACAGGTTGCCATTGAAACCGCAATGCACTTCAAACCTAAAGACGAAGAACAACTATAAATGGGTAATTTACGAGACATACGCACCCGGATTGGCGCAATTAAAACCACCCGCCAGGTAACAAGTGCCATGAAAATGGTTTCGGCAGCACGGTTAAAAAAAGCGCAGGACAATGTTTCTCACATTCGACCCTACACCTCACATCTTATTGGCATCATCAATGACCTGGTATCATCGCGGCCGGAAATAAAAATTAATTATACAACTCCGGGACGTGGAAGAAAAGTAGTACTGTGGGTAATTGCATCAAACAGGGGACTTTGCGGATCCTTCAATTCCAACATCATCAAAGCAGTTCAAATGCTGTTAAGAACAGAACTTAAAGAAGATTACCAAACCGGGAATGTAGAAATCAGAGTATTGGGCAAACAAGCATGGAAAATGCTTCGCTCGAAAGGAATTATTCCCCATACCTGGGAAGAAGGACAGTTAAAAGATCCCACATTTGCAAAGCTTTCCCTATTGGCGGATGAGCTCATGGAAGAATATGATCTGGGAATTCTAAAAAAATCAATCGTTGTCTATAATGAATTTATAAATGCAGCTTATCAAACCATTCAGGTTCAACAGTTTTTGCCCATTTCACTTCCTGATTTTAACCGTGATAAACCCATTGTAAAATACATTCTGGAACCAGACCGGCAAACCATTGTTAACACACTAATGCCCAAAACACTGCGATCGCTTTTTTACCAGGTTGTTCTGGAGTCTGTGGCCTCGGAACACGGAGCGCGCATGACGTCCATGCACAAAGCAACCGACAACGCCACTGATCTGATAAAAGATCTGCAACTCTCGTACAACAAAGCGCGCCAGTCAACCATCACCAATGAACTTATGGAGATTACATCCGGCGCTGAAGCTCTGAAGAAATAAAAGATCGCTGGAAGCAAATTATAATCAGTGATCTTTCAGGATCTTTTCCTTCAATATTTTCACACCTAAAGTAGCCTTTTCCTGAATTACGAACACATTAGATGAGCTCGTAAATTCAGGCGATCCGGGATCAATAATGTAAACCGGTACATCGTCTCCTGCAAATTGCAATAGTCCGGCTGCCGGAAAAACCGATAAAGAAGTTCCAATTACCACCAAAATATCCGCATCCTTCACCAATTCAGAAGCTTCATTCATAGCGGTTACCGGTTCCCCAAACCACACAATGTGCGGCCTTAACTGCGAACCCTTTTCACACAAGTCCCCTTCTTTCAGCTCCCAACTTTTCATTTCATAAACCAGTAACGGATCAATTGTACTGCGTACTTTTTTTAATTCGCCATGTAAATGCAAAACATTGGTACTGCCACTTCTTTCATGCAAATCGTCCACATTTTGCGTGATAACCTGCACATCAAAATAATTTTCAAGTTCGGCAAGTACGTAATGTGCTGCATTCGGTTCAGATTCAAATAATTGTCGCCGACGCTCATTATAGAAATTCAGCACCAGTTGCCTGTTAGATTCCCACGCATTTGGAGAAGCAACCTCAGTGACCTCATACTGCTCCCAAATGCCACCAATATCACGAAATGTTTTAATTCCGCTTTCGGCACTGATTCCAGCACCCGACAAAACCACCAGTTTTTTCATAATTCAAAATTTTTTATCACTATTGTCCGGGACAATTAGAAAGCAAAGATTTAGATTGCTTCGTTTCACTCGCAATGACCCATTTCTATTGCAGGCAAGGTGGTTAGGAGGGGTGGGGGGGGGGGGGGGTG
>JBEPWN010000238.1:3954-4952 GCA_041642395.1 Marinilabilia sp.
CCCCCCCCCCCCCCCCCCCCCCACCCCTCCTAACCACAAAATATCATATAAACGCTGGTCATTGCGACCGAAGTGAACCAATCTTTTTCATTATATTTTATTTTTTCCCGGCACCAAAAAATTCAAGTTAATAAATGCGTTCCAAATTAACGACCTGCCACCAAGATAATGAATCATACAAGGAATGATAATCTGCCTGACAGGAAAATCATCTAATAACTTTAGAATATCAGCAATTCTAAATCCCAATCAAAATAAGCCAATCTTTGGGGGAAAATTATTTACCTTTGAACATCTCAATAGATCCATAGATCGTTTTATTTATAGATGTTAGACCGAATGTATCGTACTAAAAAACAATCACTTGCGCATCAGGATTTAAACAATTGACAGACAATCTATTACAAAAAGCTAACGGACTATTGAATCTGAAAAGCAATAAAAAAGCATGATAGACAAAGGCACGATAGATCGCATAATGGAGACTTCACAGGGCCAGATTACGGAAGTCGTTTCTGAATTTGTGAACCTGAAACGTCGTGGTGTCAATTACATTGGATTGTGTCCCTTTCATAACGAAAAAACACCTTCATTTATCGTATCCCCGCACAAAGGGATTTATAAATGTTTTGGTTGTGGCAAAGGCGGAAATGCAGTGAATTTCCTGATGGACCATGAACAAGTATCATTTGTAGAGGCCATCAAAACCCTGGGGAATAAATTCAACATTCACATCGAAGAAAAAGAGATGACCCCCGAAGAGTTGGTTCATCAGAACGACCGTGACAGCATGCTGGTGGTAACCAATTTTGCCGCCGGTTATTTTATGGACCGGCTGCATAAATCGGACGAGGGAAAATCTGTTGGGTTGGGCTATTTTCGCCAACGGAGTTTCCGCGACGACATCATCCAAAAATTTCAGCTCGGCTATTCTCCTGATTCAAAAGATGCATTAACCCGTGAAGCTTTACGACAAGGGTATAAACTGGATTTTCTTG
>JBEPWN010000239.1:0-4949 GCA_041642395.1 Marinilabilia sp.
AGGTTCTTGATTTTTTCAACGACTTTACGTACTTTGCTGATCAGATAGAAAAATGCCCCGTTTTCCTGTTCAGCCAGACGGTTGCGAAGAACGTGGAGTGCTTCATCGGAGAATAAATCATATCGTCCCGAGAGGGTTACAAATGCTTTTTTGTCAAAACCATGGTAGATTCGGAGGTCTTCTACAAGCATGGGGTCGTTGAGGACTTCAAATAGAAGGTTCAGCCCGAATAATCTTGTGGGTTTATTAACGCCCGAATTAATTGCTAACATTCCCAGTGGGTAGCGAATATCGTCAATCTTGGGGTGAATGTCTCTTCGGGTTTGTGGAAAAATTTTGACAAGCTCCTCAGTGCTAGAGATATTGCGGTAATGATCGAGAATCTGTAATAACTCAAATTCGGTTCTAATGCGAGTATCAGGGCGGTTTCCGCTGGTGTTAGCGTTGTCGTTCTGGATTCTGAATTGGACCAATTTCTCGGGCATGATATGGATGTTCTCATGTAAGCAGAGCTGGACCCAGAGGTCGAAATCTGTGAGCTGTCCCAAACCGTTACGATAATGCACCTTTTCAAAACAAGAGGCGCGGATCAATACGCTGGGGTGGCAAAGGGCATTACCGTTGAAAAAGAAATAATTCAACCATTCGTGGCGATTGCGGTTAGGTTGGTCAAACACACTGTAATAAAGATGATCTTTTCCTTTCAAGTGTTGGCTTTCCTCATCAATCAGCTCGACGTGGGTAAACACAGCGCCGATGGTCGTATGACGATCTAGAAAATCAACTTGTTTTTTAAGTTTATCCGGATCCCAAACGTCGTCAGAATGATGAATGGCAATATATTCACCGCAGGCAACCTGTGTGATGGCACGTTTTATGTTCCCGCCGCGCAAGTTTTTTTCGTTACGGAAGGTTCGTATACGGGGGTCGGTATAGCTGTTGATGAACTCCCAGGATGCGTCGGTTGAGCCGTCATCCCAGATTATGAGCTCAAATTCAGTGAAGGTTTGGTTTAGGGCGCTTTCTATGGCTTCACGAATAAATTTGGCATGATTGTAAGAGGTGAGGATAATTGAAACTTTGATTATTTGGCTCATTTTTTTCCACTTGGTTATGAAATTATGGCAGATAAGTTCTACTAGAGTTTTACATCAACTACTAAATAAATTATTGTTGATATATTATAGGTTAATTCAGGGAGACCTGTATGCAATCCCGTTGAAGGCATGGAAGATGGAACACAGTCAGATTATTTGGGTTTCCGTAAAAATACTTTCTGAGACTAATTTGAAAATAACTTTTTTGCGAACCTTATAATCCTTTTTGGAAAATTTCTGACTTTTTTATTATCAAGTTGTTTTTTCTTGTCCTGGATGCGTTGTGTGAAAAAACGCCTTGTCGGTTCATTTTGTAAATAGGGAGAATGACGTTGGTTTTGGACGATACCTTCGTGAGAATTTATTTCAATGATTTTGAATCCATCATCCGTGACGATAATGTCAAACCCCATATATACAATTTGAGGGATTTGTTTGCTGATCTGAATGATTTTTGTTTTAATCACTTCCCAATAAGGAATGAAACCTTCCATCAAAGCCCCAGTATCTGGATGGGTTTTGCACTTTACCAGGCGGTTATTCTCTAGGATTAAACCTTTAGAGAATTCTCCACTATCAAGATCAATTTGGCAGGAAACACCACCCGCGTTTGCATTGTCAATGCTGCCGGTTTTTTCAGTTCCAAAACGTATGTAAGCATAGATTAGGGAGGGGCTTGCATTATTTTCTCTGAGAACCGAAATACGCAATGTGTTGGCAGAGTGGCCCCAAATTTTGCTCAGCTCACGGCATGGTAATAGAAATTCTGTGATCAATAAGCCAACCTCATCATTTTTTATCCACTCTGTAATACTTTCGATAATGGTGTTTTCAGAAGTGCGATGATGATCGATAGCAAATGTGCCTTCATCATAGCTGAGCTTGATAAAACCCTCTCCTTTTGAACCCGCTTGTGGTTTGAGGGCCAGTGATTTTTTCTCCTTCAGCAGATTGATAACCCCAGCTGGTGAGGTTTCTATGTCTTCTGGACAATCAGGCAGCCTTAGAAGCTCACCGTTGTAGATGTGATAATAGTATTTGGGTAAATTTTCAGAAAATGGAGATAATAGGTGCTTTATCGTCAGCTTATCATCAATCCAATGGCTGAATGTCCCATTAATCGGATGGAGCCCATAATAGTTAAAATCTGACAGATAATTTTTGTAATTGTCTTCCGTCAAACCATAAAAATCTATTTTAGTGGATAGAAATCCGCGTTTCAACGCCCATAACTTTTGCCTAAAGGACGTACTCTTGTTTTTAAGGAAATCATCAAAAATTTTTTCAAACATAGGATAGGCAAAATGGGGCGAAAGGCCAGCCTTTTGCATTCTTTTTGAAGTCCATTTTTTAATAATGTTCAAGAAAGTTTCTCCATTGGCGGTGATAATTTCGCTTTATTTATAAATCTTCAAATTTCTTGGTTTCGAGTAGGCTTGTGTGTTGATTAAGTCAATGGCAATAAGAAGCATATTAAGATACAGGCATGGAAAACTTCTTATTTCCAAAAAGTAATAAGAATTCAGTTTAAAATTTAATAATCATCCGTGCGATATGCCGGGAACCAACCAGGATTAACTTTGTGGCGGTTAGTTGTGATCTCTTCATATATTTGTGGGTTAAGAATTTTACCGCAGAAATATGATTTTGCTGTTTTATTTGACCATCCTTGTTTGAATAAATCCAGACCACTTTTTTTTCTGTTGGTGCTGCCGGTCCCACCTCCCAGGTTCAGCCACTTAGCGCATTCCGACAGATGTTTAATGGCAACCCACTTTACGGCATAGGCTGCACCTAAAGCATACCCTTGTGGGGTGAACGCGGACAGGTGAGAATAGGCTACACCATTTTGGATATAAAAAAGGTTGCCGCCAATAATTTTGTCTTGGAATAAAACTTTGAAAAAGTGAGTGTTTGGGATGGCTGTTTGCTTCGAAAAACTCTCACGTGAGAAGGTGCGGATGCCTTTAATTTGATGGCGTTCGATCAGACATTTATAAAGATTCACCCATTCATCGATATTAATATGAGGTGCTAACTGTAATACAACTGATAAATCTCGTAAGGCTCTGCGTGCCGTTTTACGTTTATTCTTTGAAACAGTTTCTCTTGGGGGGAGTTTAAGGTCGAGCAGGTAATGGTCCTTGTAGGCAGTAAAAACATCAAAAAACGCACGGTACTCTTCAAAATAAAAGGTAGAAAATGGGTCAATTACCATTGAGACACTGACTAGTTCTTCTCTTAAGTTTTCTAAATCCTTCAGGAGACCAGACCAGTTTTGGCAAAAAAACAAAGGATAGGGACACATAGCATCAAAATAACGTGAGCTGGGAATTTGGCGCTTGATAAGCCAACCCTTTGATTTTGGCAGATATAAGGGTGTTCCGATCTCTGAAAAGGATTTTGCGTAGAGAGGGTGTAAGTAGCCTTGTGTCAAAGCATTCTGCTCCAAAAGTCTATTAGTTCTTGCATATATTATGAGATCTAAATATTTAATTGCAATACCTACCAATACCTATAAAAGCTTGTGCCAAACCAAGGGTTTTGATCTCTTTTTGTTTCATTTGAGGGGCCTTTAGCCAGTTAATTATTTGAAAGGAAATATTTTAAAAATTATTCGTTATTGATCGGTGTTGGAAAGATAACTTTCGATAAGCAAAGCTTGTTCGGCAATAGTAGGAGTTCCAAATATTTCGTATAGGGGGATCTCCAATTTAAATACCATCTCAATTTCCTGGTGCAGCAATGTTGCCAACATGGAATCACCGCCCAAATTACGGTATTGATCATGGATTCCGACCTGAGGTAGGTCAAGGTTTTTTTGCCAGATTATGCACAATCTTTTTTCAACATTGGTTTGAGGAGCTTGATATGTATCTGGTTGGTTCTTAGGTCCAGAAGTGCTGACGGCAGTAAATCCTAGTTGTTGGGCTAAGCCAATCCGCTGGATTTTACCTGTCGCACCTTTAGGAATTTCGTCGAGAATTAAAATCTGTTGAGGAATTTTGTGAGGTGCAAGGGTGTTTGCCAGATGACGTTTCAGTTCTTTATCGTCCACTCCGCTATCCCTCAAAACCACAGTTGCTGCAATGTCTTCTCCTAAGGCTTTATCAGGAATGCTGAATGCAACTGCTTGAAGAACAGCGGGATGATCTAATAGTGCTTCATCAATTTCACGGGGTGAGATCTTTTCACCGCCTCTGTTGATAATTTCCTTTAGGCGACCAGAGATAAATAAATAGCCATCCTCATCCAAGTACCCTTGATCGCCAGTGCGAAACCAACCGCTGGTAAAGGCTTTTTCGTTGGCTTCAGGATTGTTCAAATAACCCAAAGTCACGTTTTGTCCCCTTATCACAATTTCACCAACAGACTTGTTTGGCAATATTTCGGGAGTTATTTCATGCATGATAGCCATCTCAGGCCCAGTTGGTAAACCCACCGAGCCAGGTTTTCGAATACCTGGGGGCAGGGGATTACTGGACATTTGATGCGAAGCTTCGGTCATACCATAAGCCTCGATAACAGGCACACTAAAAGTATTTTCCAGTTCCTCCATTACAAGTGGTGAAAGAGAAGAGGAAGATGATCTGATAAAACGTAGTCTGGATTTCTTGATGATGTCTGAATTAGCATCAGATCTTGCGAGGACGGACTGGTGGATTGTGGGTACAGCGGTGTACCAAGTTGGTTTAAATTTGTCCATCCAGGTGAAAAATTTTGGTGAGTAGAATCCTGGGCTACATGCTATGCATGCTCCTGAGTAAAAGGATGCCATAACAGCGGCCATTAAACCGTGAATGTGAAACAAGGGCATAACATTTAGGCAAATATCGTTTTGAGTAAGTTGCA
>JBEPWN010000240.1:0-4937 GCA_041642395.1 Marinilabilia sp.
GCTGGAGAAGCACACCCTTACCAAATGGCAGATGTACTGGAAAGAGCAGCTGGGAAACTGGTATGGTATGTTGTTGCACGAAGCTCAATATCTGGAGCCGGTTATGCGTGATATAGAAGCTTTTCTTGAAAACTCACAGGGTAACGTTACCGGAGATGTTATTTTGAAATTACATCCTTACAGGTTCGAACTGGTGGGAATCAAATCATCCCATGATCTAATGAATAGTGGGTTTGGGGATTATGGTGAAGTCAACAAAGAGTGGACAGGAGATGATGTGAAAGGTTTTACCAAACTGATGAGTAATTACCTGAAGATCTTTAATAATGTAAATGAAGGCCAACTCGATATAACAAAATGATAAAGGTAGGTATAGCAGGGGGTGCCGGATATACGGCGGGTGAACTGATTCGCATACTGTTGCATCATCCGGGGGCTTCCATTAAATGGATCCACAGTACGAGTAATGCCGGTAATCAAGTTGCAGATGTGCATGCTGATTTACTGGGGGACACTGATCTCTCCTTCAGCAATGAAATGGATTTTGACTCGGTGGATGTGGTTTTTCTTTGTATGGGACATGGCAAATCAGTGACATTTATGGATCAAAATCAGCTGCCTGAAAATGTGAAGGTGATTGATTTGAGCAATGATTTCCGTCTCAACCGCATTGGAAATCAGTTTATTTATGGTCTTCCGGAAAAAAGCCGGCAAAAAATAAAATCATGTCGTTTTCTGGCTAATCCCGGATGCTTTGCAACTTCCATACAATTGGCTTTGTTGCCTTTGGCCCACCGTCGCTTGCTGAAAGAAATACACGTGCATGCCATTACCGGTTCCACCGGTGCCGGACAGGCTCCTTCGGGAACTACACATTTTAGTTGGCGAAGTGGTAATGTTTCCACTTACAAAGCCTTTGGACATCAACATCTTAATGAGATTAACGAAACATTGCACGAGTTGATGCCTGATTTTGATGCACCGCTTAACTTTGTCCCCATTCGGGGTAATTTTCAAAGGGGTATTTTGGCTTCTGTATATCTTGAGTGTAAGCTGAATGAAGAGGAAGCCGTTGAATTATTTAAGGAATATTACAGCAGTCACCCGTTTGTAACAATCTCTGGAAAGCCGGTTGATGTGAAGCAGGTGGTTAATACAAATAAATGCTTGTTGCATGTAAAAAAGTATGGCAGCAAACTACATGTGGTTAGTGTTATCGATAATCTTACAAAGGGTGCATCGGGACAGGCTGTTCAAAATATGAATCTGATGTTTGATTTGGATGAATCGGAGGGTTTACGACTAAAGCCGGTGGCTTTTTGAGATAGATTGAGGGTTGTTTTTTACGGTTTAAATTTAGGTGTTCATTTTTTCAATCCCACTTTCCCTTCGATTCTTTTTGTCGCTGCATTCAGAGGAGTGCAGCGACATTTCCGGATCAACAAATGATTTCTGATTCTATTGGCTAAAATGATTTAATAAATATATGAGTATGGATCTTTTTGACGTTTACCCGCTAATGGATATCACACCGGTATCGGCAAATGGTTGTTATATTACCGATAAGAAAGGTATCGAGTATCTCGACCTTTACGGTGGGCATGCAGTCATTTCAATCGGGCATTCGCATCCGCATTACATACAACGGATCAAAGATCAACTTGAGCGTATCGGATTTTATTCCAATTCGGTGATTAATCCTTTACAGAAAGAACTGGCTCAATTGCTTGGGAAAATGTCAGGGCTTGAAGACTATAATCTTTTTCTTTGCAACAGCGGAGCCGAGGCCAATGAAAATGCTCTAAAACTGGCTTCTTTTGCCACCGGGAAGGGAAGAATCATCGCATTCAATAAGGCATTTCATGGAAGAACATCGGCTGCTGTGAGTGTGACCGATAATGAGAACATTCGTGCTGCCATTAACCGGGGACATTATGTTACCTTTTTGCCACTTAACGATTCCGGGGCGGTTGAAAAGGAATTGGCTTCCGGCGATGTGTGTGCTGTTATAATTGAAGGAATACAGGGAATAAGTGGTGTTCATATACCTGATAATTTATTCTTGCAGGACCTTGAGAAATTGTGCCGCAAGTACCAATGCAAATTGATCCTTGACGAAATTCAGTCGGGATATGGAAGAAGTGGACATTTTTTTGCCTTTCAGGAGGCTAATATTAAACCTGATATAATAACAATCGCCAAAGGCATGGCAAATGGATTTCCAATTGGGGGGGTGTTGATCAGTCCGGATATAGAAGCCAGGTACGGTATGCTGGGTGCCACTTTTGGTGGTAATTACCTGGCTTGTTCTGCTGCAATTGCTGTACTGGAAGTCATCGAAGCTGAAGATTTGATCAGCAATGCAGCCCAAACCGGAAAATATCTTTTATCAGAACTCAGCAAAATGAATGGAATCAAGGAGGTACGCGGACGAGGATTAATGATTGGATTGGAGTTTGACAGCAAAGTGGCTGATCTCCGAAGCAGGCTCTTGAAGGAAAAATTTGTTTTTACAGGGGTTTCATCCACAAACATTATTCGGTTGTTACCCCCACTTTCATTGACTCAACAACAAGCAACTGTTTTCACTGAGGGCCTGACCAGCCTTTTGGTGACCTAAACCCATTAAATTATGATTGAATCTTATTGGAATGAAAAATGGAAAGAAGTGTCTTTTGAAAAGGGCGCATTAAGAAAACATTATGCGGTTTCCAACTATGGGCGCATTGTTAGTTATTGTACGGACAATATGGAAGATGCCACCATGGTGAAAGGAGGATCGCTGAAGGATTACAAGACCTTACCCCTTAGGCCTTTTGGCAAATCAAAAACTTTTTACGTACACAAACTGGTGGCAGAGCAATTTATTGAAAAGACATCAGATGATCAGAAATATGTTATTCATCTGGACTACAACAAGTGTAATAATTATGTCGAAAATTTGTGTTGGGCCAATAAAAAGGATATGTTTGAACACCAGCAGGGCAATCCATCGGTTTTGGAAGGCCGGAAGAAAATGCAGTTGAGGCGGAACTGCGAAGGTGCAAAGCTGACCGACACCCAGGTAATGTTGCTTAAAAAACGCATTTCTGACCCGCGTCGAAAAACCCGGCTGAAGATCATAGCCCGTCAGTTTGGAATCAGTGAAATTCAACTGCACCGGATTAAGCGGGGTGAAAATTGGGGCCATGTGGATATTGAGATTCCGGAAAATAGCTCTAAAAATACCCCTAAAAATCAAAAGGAATGTCGATGATTAAAAAAATTGCAATTATAGGCGGAGGTAACCTGGGTACTGCGATTGCCAAAGGGCTGGTAAAAGCTCAAAAGCCATTTGCCGGTGAACTTGTTGTTACAAGACGCAGAGTCCACCTCATAAAATGCCTTTCTGAAGATGGCATTATCGTGGGTGATGACAATGTGGCTGCTACCAGACAGGCTGACATCGTGATTCTGGCGGTTAAACCTTATCAGCTCAAGGAAATTATTGATGAAATATGTCCGGCTCTTTCAGAGACTGCCATTTTGATTTCCCTGGCTGCCGGTATCGATTCACATCAAATTTCTGAAATGGCAGCTGGGCGAAAAGGGATTTTCCGGGTTATGCCAAATACGGCCATTTCAATTGGTGAGTCCATGACTTGTGTATCTTCATTTAAAGCGACCCCGGAACAGGACGAACTCATCAAAGAGTTGTTTGAGAGGGTGGGAGTGGTGCAATTCATTCCGGAGGAATTGATGGCTTCAGCCACGGTTCTGGCTGCCTGTGGCATTGCCTTTGCCTTAAGGTTTATCAGGGCTGCCACTCAGGGTGGTGTTGAAATAGGTTTTGGTTCAGATCTGGCGCTTAGCATTGTTTCTCAAACTGTAAAAGGAGCCGCTGATTTGATCGTACATGGAAAGACCCATCCCGAAGCTGAAATTGATAAAGTTACAACGCCCCGGGGCATCACTATTTCCGGGCTTAATGAGATGGAACATCAGGGGTTTAGCTCATCACTGATCAAAGGATTGCTTACTTCATTCGAGAAAATTGAAAACGGAAGTAAAAAGAAGTGAAAAAAAATACCGAAGATTTGTTTTATAAATCAGTTGCTGTTAAAGTTGGCTCAAATGTTTTAACCCAGCCAAACGGGATGCTGGATTATCAGCGAATTGAACATTTAACAACCCAGATTGCCGATTTGCATAAACGGGGAATGCATGTTATTTTAATATCTTCAGGGGCGGTTGCAGCCGGCAGAAGCTTGGTCCGGAACATTACCCTGAAAGATCCTGTTTCACAGAGGCAATTACTTTCTTCTGTGGGGCAGGTAAGATTGGTGAATTCCTATTCCGAATTTTTCGAAAAGCATGGACTCACTTGTGCGCAGGTTCTGGTTACCAAACAGGATTTCAGTACCCGTGAGCACTACCTGAATATGAAAAACTGTTTGTCGGTGCTGCTGGACAATAACATTGTTCCTGTCGTTAACGAAAACGATGCTGTTTCTGTAACTGCTCTGATGTTTACCGATAATGATGAACTGGCCGGGCTCATATCCTCCATGATGAATACCGACGCATTATTTATTTTGAGCAATGTGGACGGTATCTATACGGGAATACCTGGTGAAGTTGGTTCCGAATTGGTACCTTATATAAGGGAAGGGCAGAACGACCTGAATACATATATTTCCACAACCAAGAGCAATTTTGGGAGGGGCGGAATGCTCACAAAATGCAGGGTTGCCCAAAAAACAGCGGCTTCGGGTATTGCCGTACATATTGCCAATGGTACCCGTGATAATATTATTTGTAGCCTTGCAGGTAATCCTGATGATGTAAGGCACACACGTTTTGAAGCCAATGAACCAAGGCCAGCCATTAAAAAATGGATGGCCTATGCAGAAGGATTTGCCAAGGGTGAAGTCATCATTAACAGTGGAGCCAGTGCC
>JBEPWN010000241.1:0-4906 GCA_041642395.1 Marinilabilia sp.
AAAGGGCTATCAAATTCCCTTTCAACGTTGAGTTATGCCTTCTTTACCCCCCGCCGGGTTATAAAATCTAACATCTAATCCGGAAGGATGGGAACTGACTACCCATTTGTTAATTAAAACACTATTTAATTTACGGCATAATAAATAGAGCTGCATGGACTTTTTTTATCTTTTTACCGTACATGTACGTTATCGGGTGACCAACCGACTAAAACCTTCGTTCCTCTTTGACGCGCATGTTTTTTTAGGCGCGACTTGATTTTTATTGTGATAATTGTAATTCAATGAGAGTAATGGCGCAAAGTGGTTTTCCGATCCGGGAACATTTTAAAAAGGTATATGTGTGGGACGAAAAGTCGGGGATAATATATCAGGACTGGAAATTATCACGAATCGCACTTGCTCTCACGGTCTTGAACGCACCCGTGTCTAATCCGGTGGTTGGACATACACAAATAGCCTTACTGTCGTCCTATTTTGATGTTTAAATTTTTCGCTTGCTTCGTTAATCACGGTTGCCAGTGTTCTCTGCCTTAATGCCGCGTGGCCATTAAGTTCATGTCCCTGGGATAAAACCAAGAGCATCCGCAAGAAAAACGCCGGCGAAAAGATTGTAAATCTTATCGCCGGCGTTATGAAAATAGTTGAGTTGTTTATTGCATTTTGTTGATTAAAATTTCTCGAAATCTTTTTCGTTGTAATCAGAGTTTAATACATCTACTCCTTTTTTCTGATTCTGAATAAAATCGCTCACCAGGGTTTTAATTGGAGCAGATTTCTCTTCTTTTTTTATGCTTTTTTCTGCTGTTTCTCCAATTTTAAAGAAGGCAACTGTTGCTTGCAATGATTCGGCCTGAGAGTTTAATTCCTCAGCAGTGGAACTCATTTCTTCGGTGGATGCTGAATTTTCCTGTATCACCTGCGAAAGTTCCTGTATGGCTTTAGAAACCTGTTCGGCACCAGAGGCCTGTTCGGTACTGGCAGCGGCAATTTCCTGCACAAGCGTAGCTGTTTTTTGTATTTCCGGAATTATATTTGACATAAGGGCTTCCGATTCCTGTGTTGTTGCGAGGCTGGTTGAGGAAAGTTCGTTGATTTCCAGGGCGGCTTTCTGACTGGTTTCAGCCAGCTTGCGCACTTCGGCAGCTACTACTGCAAATCCCTTTCCGTGTTCGCCGGCGCGGGCAGCCTCTATGGCAGCATTGATGGCAAGAATGTCTGTTTTTTCAGCGATGGCATTAATAACTTTTATTTTCTCCGAAATTTGGGTTATGGAAATTAAGCTTTTTTTGGCCGCTTCGCTCATTTCAATAATACCCTTGGCTGCCGATTGAGAAATTTTTTGTGTCTGCAATGCATTTTCGGTATTTTGCTGTATCATCGAACTGGTTTGCTCAATGGACGAAGAAATCTCTTCGGCAGACGCAGCTTGCTCGTTTGCACCCTGTGCAATTTGAGTGGTAACGGATGTGAATTGATCACTGGCTGCTGATACATTTGAAGCACCCGACATAATTTCTCCTACTATGTTTTTTAGTTTCACTGCCATGAGCTTTAGGTTGTCTGCCAATTCGCCCACTTCATCTTTTTGATCAATATCGATTGAAGTGTCAAGATCTCCATTTGCAATGTTTTTTGAAAATGTTACACCTTTTCTCAATCCTTGTACCACTGAATTTACCAATAATCGTAAAATAACGATTACAATAATCAACACTATAAGAGTGGCAATTATTATAGCATATCTCAGGTTATTAACTACTTTGTTCATTTCAGCAGTGTAGAATCCTGCAGTAACAAAAGCATCAATAGGTTCAATATATTTATAATATTGTCGTTTTGGTTTTCCCTTCCATATGTATTCAACAAAGTTTACCTCAGAGTCTTTATTTTTCATCATTGTTTGTGCAAAATCGTTTTCTGAGACATTCGTTCCAACCGTCTCAGAATCGGGATGAAGTATAACATTGCCTTCGGCATCCATAATATAGGGATATCCGGTATCGAAATAAGTTTTGTTTTTGATAATTTCATCAAACATTGACATGTCCTTTTCAGGCATTCCCACATAAAGAGCACCTTTCACAAGTCCGTTGATATAAATAGGCTCATAGGCTGTTTGATACCAATCGTTAACAACCCATGCCCTACCGGTATAAATTTCACCCCTGTCCAAAGCCATAGCCACAGGATTGTCTGCTGGAATGTAAGTTCCTATGGCGCGTTGCTCTTTATCATTAAGAACATTTGTTGCGATGCGCAAATATCCCTGTGGTATTTTTTGAAATACAGTAACTGTTTGAATGCCCATTTCACCGATCGAATCCACAAGACTATTGTCATTTTGCATTTGGTTGTTGCCCAGCATCCATTGATTTACAAGGGTTTTCGAGGAAGCTCCGGTGATCTGGTTTACTGCGTTATAGGTAATTTTCCTGTTTCGGGACTCTGTTAATCTGCCTTGTCTCAGGTAATAGTTATGTGCCAAATGCAACGACAAGTCAACTTTCTCCTTATTTGATTGCAATTCGATGGAGATCATCTCGGTTAAATCATTTATGTTTTCTTCCAGCTTGTCGTCGGTAAAATCCATCACATAACTTTGGAGTGTGTTATTCATATAGATGCCTAAAACAATAAATGCCAGAAATATGACACTCCCTAATATTAGATTAAGCCGGGTACTTATTTTGATGTCGTTAATTTTCATGATTGTAAAATTAAAATTGTTGTTTAAAAAATATTGTTTGCAAGCAGGGTTTGGCTATTCGCTTAGATTACTTTTTTCAATTTCCGTATCTTCAACATTAAATAGTCTGTCGGGCTTAATTACAAGGATGTAGGTTTCGTTTTGATGAATGACACCCGAAATGAAACGGACATCGTAGTTTAATCCCATCTCCGGAACGGGCATTATTTCATCGGTATCTATTTCAATAACATCCTTAACTCCATCGGCCGTGGCAGACACAATAAATCGCTGATCATTTTTTGTAATTTCATAAACGATAACATAATTTTTGTTTGACAAATTTTCTGATTGAATGTTGAATTTGAATCGGGTATTTACCACCGGTAATATTTGACCTCTGAAATTGGTAATACCCAAAATGGATTCCGGTGCTTTTGGAACTCTCGATATTTGCTGCTGTTCAAGCACCTCGAGCACATTGTCCACATTTACAGCGAACAAATCGTTATCAAGCATAAAAATTAAATAAGTCTCTCTTCCCATGATGGTGCATTTTTAATTGATTGAATTTTTTGATGCAGATATTTCATGCCACAATTTATTAGTATCGATAAGTAAGGCAATGCTTCCATCGCCAAGTAAACTGGCTCCCGACAAAAATTTAAGTCGCCGAAATGTCTTGCCCAGGGGCTTAATTACTGCCTGATATTCCCCTATAATATTCTCGGCTACAATGGCATATTTTCTGTTTAGACGGTTAATAATGATGATTTTTTCCGTAAGCGATGTTGTCCTTTCTTTATTGCTGAAGTTCTCCCTCAGGCAGATGTATGGTATCAACTGCCCGTTGTATCCGATTTGATGACTGTTCTTGTTTAGTAAGTTTTCGGATGGTTCCAGGATGCAGGAATCGATATCTTCAATGGGAAGGGCGTATGTTAAGCCATCTGATTCGATGAGTAATGTTTCGATGATGGATATGGATTGCTGAAGTTTCAGAGTAAAAACCGTTCCTATGCCTTCCCGGGATTTGACAGATATGGCACCACGAATGTCCTGCACTTTTTTCTTTACGATATCCATGCCTACACCTCGCCCAGATATATCAGTAAGGGATTCCGCTGTTGAAAATCCGGGCTGGAAAATTAGATCCAAAATCTCGTTATCCGAAAGTTGTGTATTGGGAGCCACAAATCCTTTTTCTATAGCTTTGTTGTACAGATATTGCAGGTCAATCCCATTTCCATCGTCGCTTATAGAAATAAATACATTATTACCCGTTTTGGTAGCTTCAAGCTTTATTGTACCAATTGCCGGTTTGTTCTTTGATTCTCTGATTTCCGGAGATTCTATGCCATGATCGATGCAATTGCGAATCAGGTGCATTAATGGTTCACCAATATTATCAATGATGTTTTTATCTAGTTCAATATCCTGTCCTATAATCTCGAATGTTACTTCCTTATTAAGTTGTTTAGACAGATCCCGAATGAGCCTTTTGAAACGGCTCAGCATTTCCTGTAGCGACACCAAACGGATATTAAGAGCATTTTCGCTGAGCAGATTGGATAGTTTCTCAATTTTTTCTGCCGACTCCCGGGTATTTTCATGGTGCTCCCGCTCCAGTGACAATATTAGTCCCGATTTTGCAGTTACCAGTTCACTCACCAGATACATCAACTCATCTAATTTGCCGGCATCCACATTAATGCGCGAAGTTGAATGTTTTTCAAATGTGGCAACAGGGCTCTGAATATTAGCAGGCTCTTCGTATTTTTCCTCTAAAGATATATTCTGGAAGGATTGATTCTGGCTGGCGGAGGCTTCCGGGGCTTCATTTTCTGATTTACTCAGATCAATCATATTTTTTTGTTCATATTCATTCTGTCGCTCAAGTAATTGGGAAGCATCGAATATGTTGAAGTCAGCTATTTTTGAAATCTTGCAATAATCCATTATAAATAGCAGGGCACTTTCTATTTCGTCATAAGGCTCACTTGTTAGAAGGAAAATGCTCCAGAACAGTTGATTGTTAGATTTGTAAGGTGTATCACTTATTTTGTAATCCCCTAATTGGAACAGATCCTGGAATGTATAAATCAGGTTTATGGCCCGTTTAATGATGTCATCATTTGGATAAAACAAGATATTCCAGGTACACAAGCCATTTGAATCGATATTATTTTGGCGAGATTGAAATGTAAGGTCTTTTTT
>JBEPWN010000242.1:0-4905 GCA_041642395.1 Marinilabilia sp.
CTTTTAATATCAATGGTTCCCTTTTGAACCTCGGTAAGGCCTTTAACAATAGTTAGTCCGATACCGTGACCCGTTGCATGTTCCTGACCATTTTCCGAACGGTAGAAACGATCGAAGATATGTTTCAGTTCATCTTCTGACATACCAATACCATTGTCTTCTACATCCACACAAATACCATCATTCTGATTTTCAATGGCAACCATTACCGATTTTCCTGCAGGTGTATATTTAATTGCATTGGACAGAAGATTATACAGGACTTTTTCTGTTTTATCATGGTCGAGCCACACATCTATTTTATCTGATGAGCAATAGAACTGCAAATCAATATTTTTCTGCCGGGCAAGAACATCAAATGATTTAACGATGTCATTTGTAAATTCAACAACATCAAAATTAGAAATAGATACCTTCAATTGTCCCTGATCCAGTTTCCGCAGATCAATCAATTGATTGATAAGGTTCAGCAATCGGAAGGCATTGGCGCGAATCGTTTTAATTGCCTTGGACTTATTGCTGTTCATATTATCCAGATGTGCGAGAATCAAAGTCAGGGGAGTTCTGAAATCATGAGAAATATTGGTAAAAAAACGCAGTTTGGACTGATCTGCCTCATGTAACTTACCGGACATTTCAACAATCCGTTGATTCTGTTCTTTCAGTTCCCTGGTTTGCTCATCAACCCTGCTTTTCAACAGAACATTTCTTTTTCTTATTTGCCGTAACCTGAACTGATATCCGCCAAAAACACCAATTATGACCAGCAACAGCAATGATAATTTAAACCACACGGTTTGCCAGAAGGGAGGAACAACCTCTATATTAAGAGTTGTAACGGGACCATATGCCTGCCGGGTGGAAGCAGCCTGCACCTGAAAGATATAATCGCCGGGAGGAACTACTGTGTAAGATGCCTGTCTGTTGGATTCGCCGGGATAGATCCATTCTTCCTGCAAACCCTTAAGTCTGTATCTGAAAGCATTATGATTGGGATAATCAAACGGAAATGCATTAAAATCAATCGTAAACGAATTCTCATGATGTTTCAATTTGATTTGATCCGTTTCATTTAATGCTTCGTTTAGCAAAATCCGGCTATTAACAGTATCACCCGGAAATATTTCGCGGTTGAACAAACGGAATTTTTCTAAAGTAGTCTCAACCTCAAAATCCAACGGATCAATTTCTTCAGGATAAAATGATATGATTCCCGTATAACCGCCATAATAGATCCGGCCATTATCGTCAGCATAATGAGCATCATCCATAAAGAAATCATTTGCCAGATGAGTTTTAAACTGTTCTGTTTCAGGATTAAAACGACTTATTCCTTTATTGGTACTCATCCATAAATACCCATCATTATCCTGATTAATACTGTAAACAATGTTATTGGACAATCCATCTTCCTCAAAATACCTGCTAATCACTTTATTTTCGGATATTTTAAACAGATTGAGTCCGGAATTGGTTCCAATCCATAAATGATCTCCGGTGGCAAGCATGCAATAAACCTTATTATCGGAAAGATAATGAGTTTCTTTGCGAATCCCGGAAATAGAGGAATCCGGATACTCAACCTTCAAAAGGCCGTTATCGTCTTTAGCAACCCATAGATTATTGTATTGGTCTTCAACAATATCCCTCACAGTACCTGAAACAATGGCATTATTTTTTGCCAGTGAAATCACAGACAGATCATCACTTTCAAGATTCACAGAGCCAATTTGTGATGAGGCGGTAATGGTAAGTATTCCGGGCTCCAGTTCCTTAACAGAGTAACACCTGTAAGGCCAATCCCATAAAAACTGAGCATCAATGGTCTCTATACGCTGTTTGTCAGGATTATAAACACACAGTCGGTCGGCTTCACCAATCCAGATGTTTCCACGTGAATCCTCATAAATGGCACGTACATTATGAAGTGGACTTTTTTCATTGTTCCTGGTATAATAATAATTGAAATATTTTTGATGACCGGAAGAATCAATAATTCCGACTCCGTTTCTATCAAATCCGAGCCATAAATCCCCAGCCGAAGTTTTGCAGATGGCTCTTACCGGATCGGTATCGGGACTGCTCATTGTTTGAGAGCTCCAATTGTAGTGTGAAAACAGATTTTTTTCATTGTTAAAATGATTCAGTCCGTTTTTGAGGGTCCCGATCCAAAGATTTCCTATTTCATCAAATTCAAGATTGGTAACGTGATAACCTTTAAATGAATAATTATTTTCAGGTCGATAGGTAAATTGTTCTCCAGTGTATGACCCACCATCCGAACTGATCCTCATCAGCAAATTATTTGCCCCTAACCAGAAAGCCTCTTTATATACTGCAAAACTATTGAGAGTCGAGGCAAAAAAACCGCTCAGTCCAATTTCGTTAAATGAGACAATTACTTTTGATTCAGAAAAATTGTGAGTGAATTCGCGGATACTACTATGAGAAACAGCATACCAACGATCATATGATTGCTTTAGATAATAAGCAGGAACATCAGACATTTTCTCTGAATGAATAATTTTTTGTTTGTTCCGGGCATTCAACGTCACATACTCTATCCCAAAAGCGCCATGAATAATAGTGGAATCGCCTGCCATAGAAATTCCGTATATCTGATTCGGGACTTGTTTGCTGTAACAAGTCTGATTATTCAGATTAAAAACGCCCACATTAGAACCATCACTGAACCAAACCAGAGAATCATTGGTCTGTATCAGGTTATTTGAAGGATTAATCCCGGTTGCCTGAAAAATAGAATCATCATACTGAATGAACCTATTGGTAGCAGCCTGATAACGATTCAAAATTCCTCCGCGGACCGTAATCCACACATCCCCATCGAGTCCCGGGCCCATGGCGATGATGTGATTTCCCGAAATTTGACCGCTTTTTCCGGCTAATGGCTTAAAAACCTCAAATTCATATCCGTTGTACCGGTTCAAACCATCCAGTGTGCCTGCCCAGACATTTCCGTTGTCGTCAATCACTAGTCCGTTGATATTATTTTGCGACAAACCATTCGAAACATCAAAATGGTCGAAACGCGGCGCTTGTCCGAAGACTTCCGCAAACACAAAAAAAACAAGTATCTGAATAAATAATTTTTTCATTTCAAAAGCTCCTGCAACAAATTCATCCACATTTGACACAAAAACATCTCTTCATCGATGTTAATATGTTCTAAATTGCATCACAAAATAAAACTAAAAAACGACAACTATGCAAAAAAGTATTTTCCTTTTATCAGTTATGTTTTTGTTGTCTTTGACCACATTAAGCGGTCAAAACAACTGGAATGATCTGTTCAACGGCAAAAACCTGAGAGGCTGGGAAGTTTTAAATGGAACAGCACCCTATAATGTTGAGAATAATATGATCGTGGGGACGTCCAAAATTGGCACTCCAAACACTTTTCTGGCCACCAAAAAAGACTATACAAATTTTGTGTTGGAATATGACATAAAGATGGACGAAGGCCTGAATTCCGGCGTTCAGATCCGCAGCCGCAGCATCGACTCATTTAAAGACGGGCGTGTTCACGGACCACAGGTGGAGTGTGAAGATACCCAAAGAGGATGGGCCGGTGGTATTTATGACGAAGCGCGCAAAGGCTGGAGGTACCCATTGGATTATAATCCAAATGCGAAAACAGCATTCAAAAAAGGCGAATGGAACTCATTCAGGGTTGTGGCCTTTAACAACCACATTATGACATGGGTAAATGGTGTACCAGCATCAAATCTGGTGGAAGAAGAAACCGAAACCGGATTTATTGCACTCCAGGTTCATGGCATCGGCAATAACGAATCGCTTGCAGGCAAAGAAATCCGGTGGAAAAATATGCGGATCAAAGAGCTAAATGCGAAAGGTTTCGAAGAATTTAAAAACATGAAAGCCCCTGAAGTAAGTTATTTGAAGAATGAACTTACAAGCCGTGAAGAGTCGCAGGGATGGAAGCTATTGTGGGACGGAAAAACCACAAATGGCTGGCGTGGTGCCAGACTGGATCAATTTCCCGAAAAAGGATGGAGCATCAATGATGGCATTCTGAGAGTTCATGCATCGGGAGGTGGAGAATCCACTCATGGCGGTGACATTGTTACAAAAAAACAATACAAAGACTTTATTTTAGAGGTTGATTTCAGTCTCACAAAAGCAGCCAACAGTGGCATTAAGTACTTTGTAGATACCGAACTCAATAAAGGTGAAGGCTCATCAATCGGCTGCGAATTTCAGATTCTGGACGACCAGCACCATCCAGATGCGAAACAAGGAGTGAACGGAAATCGTACAATGGCATCCCTTTACGATCTGATCACGGCCAATGGCCTGGAATTCAATCCGCATCTTCCCCGCGATAAGTATGTTAATGGCTATGATCAATGGAACCGTGCCCGCATTGTAGTTAAAGGGAAAAATGTGCAACATTTCCTTAATGGCCTGAAAATGGTAGAATATGAACGCGACACACAAATGTGGAGAGCCCTGGTGGCATACAGCAAATATAAGGACTGGCCCAATTTTGGAGAATATGAAAAAGGAAACATCCTGTTGCAGGATCATGGCGACAAGGTTGAATTCAAAAACATAAAAATCAAAGAATTGTAACCATGGATAAAAACAAAAAATCACGCAGGGATTTCCTGAAAACCTCAGCTCTTGGGGCAGCAGGACTGACAATGGCGGGCATGGGAATGAGTGCCAAAAGTTATGCAGGTATCATGGGATCAAACGATCGTCTGAATGTTGCCATCGTGGGTCTTGGCCGCAGGTTAGGCGCATATATTGAGCCTGTTGCCGACCCAAAAAGCAATGTTCGTTTGCTTTATCTTTGTGACGTAATGCAGAGTCAAATGCAGAATGCAGGAAAGCGTTTTTCTGAAGTACTGGATTATTCTC
>JBEPWN010000243.1:0-4891 GCA_041642395.1 Marinilabilia sp.
GCGGGGAACGTGCCAATGAGGTGGTAGAAATTTTTAAAGAGTTTCCTGAGCTGGAAGATCCACGGACCGGTAAAAAACTCATTGAACGCACCACCATTATTGCCAACACTTCAAATATGCCGGTGGCTGCTCGTGAAGCCTCTGTTTATACAGCCATGACCCTGGGAGAATATTACCGGGCGATGGGCCTGAGAATTCTCATGATCGCCGACTCCACTTCAAGATGGGCACAGGCACTGCGTGAAATGTCGAACCGACTGGAAGAACTTCCGGGTCCGGATGCCTATCCCATGGACCTCTCTTCCATTATTTCGAACTTCTATGCCCGTGCAGGATATGTTTATCTAAACAACGAAAAAACAGGTTCCATCACCTTTATCGGAACCGTTTCGCCGGCAGGTGGTAACCTGAAAGAACCTGTTACCGAAAATACCCGCAAAGCAGCACGTTGCTTCTATGGGCTTTCACAGGATCGTGCAGACAGTAAGCGCTATCCGGCAATCGACCCCATCGAAAGTTATTCCAAATATCTGGAATATCCCGAATTACAGGAGTCGTTGAAAAAAAGCATGGGAGAAAACTGGCTCGACAATGTTCTCAAAACAAAAGATGTATTATTCGGAGGAAAAGAAGCCGCAGAGCAAATCAATATTCTGGGAGACGATGGTGTTCCCATTGATTTTCACCACCGCTTCTGGAAGGCAGAACTTATCGACTTTGTGGTACTTCAACAGGACGCATTCGATAAAATTGATGCTTCCACGCCCCTGGAACGGCAAAAATTCATGCTCGAAAAAGTTCTTGACATTGTAGACACCAGCTTTGAATTCAAACATTTTGAGGAAGTTGGGGGCTTCTTTAAGCGTGTCATCAACCAGTTAAAGCAGATGAATTATTCAGAATTTAACTCTGAAAAATTTAAAGACTATGAGAAAGAACTGGGCGAAATGCTTCAGGAGCATACTATTAAAGAAACACAGGAAGAAAGCGTCTAAAACTATTAACTTATTCAGATAAAAGATCAGACTATGAAAAGTCAGGCATTCCAGAAAATATATACCAAACTGACCAACATCACCAAAGCTACGGTATCGTTAGAAGCCACGGATGTGGGATATGACGAAATGGCCGTGGTACACGGTCGCATGGCACAAGTAGTGAAGATTGTGGGTGATCAGATTGTATTGCAGATCTTCGCCGGGACGGAAAATATTCCTACTAATGCGGAAGTTACATTCCTTGGAAATCCGCCACAACTGAAAGTAAGTGATGAGCTTTCGGGTCGTTTCTTTAACGCTTTTGGAGCTCCCATTGACGGAGGACCGGAAATTGAAGGTGAAATACGCGAAATAGGTGGCCCATCGGTAAACCCGGTTCGCCGCGATCAGCCGTCAGAGCTTATTGCCACAGGAATTGCAGGTATCGACCTCAATAACACACTCGTTTCAGGACAAAAAATTCCATTTTTTGCCGACAGTGATCAGCCTTACAACCAGGTAATGGCAAGCGTTGCCCTACGGGCCAAAGCCGACAAGATCATTCTGGGGGGTATGGGATTATCCAACGACGACTACCTCTTTTTTAAGCAGATTTTCGACAATGCCGGAGCACTTGACCGCATCGTAAGTTTTGTGAATACAACAGAAGACCCACCCGTAGAAAGGCTTCTGGTACCGGATATGGCCCTCACCGCAGCCGAATACTTTGCTGTTGACAAAAACGAAAGCGTACTGGTACTGCTTACGGATATGACTCTTTTTGCTGATGCCTTAAGCATTGTATCAAACCGTATGGACCAGATTCCTTCAAAAGACAGCATGCCCGGCTCGCTGTATTCTGACCTGGCACGTATTTATGAAAAGGCTGTACAGTTCCCGTCGGGCGGATCCATTACCATCGTGGCAGTGACCACCCTTTCAGGCGGAGACATCACACATGCTATTCCCGACAATACAGGGTATATCACCGAAGGACAATTGTTCCTGAGACGAGATACCGATATTGGAAAAGTAATCGTTGATCCATTCCGGTCGCTTTCCCGTTTGAAGCAGCTCGTCATCGGCAAACAAACCCGAGAAGACCATCCACAGGTAATGAACACTTTGGTTCGTCTTTATGCCGATGCTGCCAACGCCCGCACCAAAATGGAAAACGGATTTGACCTGACCGACTATGATGAGCGAACATTGGATTTTGCAAAGGAATATTCGGAAAAGCTCCTGGCCATCGATGTCAATGTGGATACCGAAAGAATGCTCGATATCGGCTGGGAACTCCTGGGTTCTCATTTCTCTAAAGCTGAAGCGGGTATTAAAAAAGAACTGGCAGATAAATATTGGAAAAAATAATCCAGATGCAAAAATATTTCCGGTATTTGTAACATATTAAAATAAGGACATATTGACAAGGGAACACAAAAGGATTCAAAAACCCACATCCTGATGATAAAAGAAAAAGGAGCAGTTTTCTGTCAGCAATAATCCTGCTCGCTGTCGTGAATGGTTTCATACCATCCAACAGAAACAACGTTTTTAGTAACATTCGAATTAAAGAAGGAGAAAACGTGGCCATAAAATTCCAATATAATAAGATTTCGCAGCAGCACCTCGCCAAGCAACTGAGTGTCAGGGAACGCGCTTTGCCCACATTAAAAAACAAAGAATCGGCGCTGCGTGTAGAGGTAAAAAAAGCAAAAGACAAGGCTGCCGAACTGGATGAAGCCCTGAAGAAGGAATTCAGTCGTTTCGATGACATGGTGCAACTTTGGGGAGAATTTGACCCTCAACTTGTGCAAATAAAGGAGGTAGACCTTATCACAAAAAAAATTGCCGGAGTAGAAACCCCTATACTCGAAAAAGTCAACTTCGAAGTGCGCGACTATAATATGTTTGAACGGCCCGCATGGTTTCCCGATGGAATTTCTATCCTCAAAAATCTGGCTACAATAGCGCTCGAAAGCGAAGTCTTTGAACGTAAAATGGACTTACTTGATTTTGCACGTAAAAAAACCACTCAGAAGGTAAACCTTTACGAAAAAGTACAAATCCCGGGTTTTCAGGATGCCATTCGCAAAATAAAACGCTTCCTCGAAGACGAAGAAAACCTGTCCAAAGCCGGCCAGAAAATTGTTAAAAACAGGCAACAAAAAGCGGAGGTTGAGTCATGATAGTACCCATGTTTAAATATTCATTCCTGGTTTTCCATGCCGATTACGATCATTTTCTGAACCATCTTAAGGATTTGGGAGTGGCCCACATCGTTGAGCATCAGGAAGAGCCCAGCTCTGAAATGCTGGATCTCTTCCGTCAGGTCAACGATGTTTCGAAAACCATCAAAGCCATGCAGTCGCGGAAAAAAGCGGCATCCGAAACTCAGGATACAGTATCAGAAAAATCCGGAGAGCAGCTCAATGAGCGAATCAAAGAAATTGAAAACAAGCTGGAACAACTACATCACAAACTTTCAGCGCTTCAGAAAGAAGAAAAACAACTGGCCCCCTGGGGATATTTTTCTAAAAATGAATTTGAAAAACTAGAAGAAGCAGGTCTCCGGTTCAGATTTTTGATGATTTCGGAGTCAAAATATGACCATACGTGGGAAGAAAAGTTTCCGCTTTCATTAATCTCTGAATCGGAAGGCTACAGCTATTTCGTGTATATCGATGAATCGGAAGAAAAAGAACTTCCGGAAGAGCTGACCACGGCAGATGAAATCATATTGCCGGAAAATGAACTGGCTGATGTAAAAAAGCAAATATCAGAAATTCATAATGAAATAGATGCCTGCAACAAAGACCTGGATGTAATCGCTGTCAGCGGACTTGAACTTCTCGAAGGATTCAAAAAAGATCTGGAAGATCGCGCTGCTGATTTGAATGTAAGATTTCAGACTGTTGAAGAGGTAGAAGGAACTGTGCGATTAATAGAAGCATGGGTGCCGGTTGTAAAAACAGAGGAGCTGGAGAAATGGGTGGATCAGCAAGACATTTACTATTTAAAAGTCAAAGCTAAAGCTCACGAAAGGCCACCCATTATGCTCAAGAACAACCGGTTTGCCCGTTTGTTTGAGCCGGTGAGCAAACTCTTTTCTTTACCGGCTTATGTAGAACTTGACATGACGCCGTTTTTTGCCCCGTTTTTCATGATGTTTTTTGGTTTTTGTTTGGGAGATGCCGGCTATGGCTTATTATTAATTTTAGCAGCAACATTATACAAACGAAAAGCGGAGAAAAAAATGAAACCCATATTATCACTGGTTCAGCTTCTAGGCTTGGCCACAGTGATATTCGGGGCCATCACAGGAACATTTTTTGGTATTAATCTGGTAGAAAACCCACCAGCATTTTTAGCCGATTTCAGGAATATGTTCCTTGACAACGACCAAATGTTCAATCTGGCCCTGATCTTTGGCGGAATACAAATTCTGTTTGGAATGATCCTGAAAGGAATCAATCAGATACGGCAGCACGGTGCGGGTTACTCTTTGGCAACATGGGGCTGGTTTCTACTGATCGTTTCATCGGGAATATTTTATTATCTGGATCAGAAAGGTCCTGAAACGAACCATCTGTTTGGTAATCTTCACATGATTTTGATTGGCATTTCAGGATTGGGAATCTTTGTGTTTAATCATCCCAACCGCAATATTTTTGTAAACATCGGCGCCGGCATCTGGGACGCGTATAATATGGTAACAGGCGTTGTAGGCGATTTGTTATCTTATATCCGATTATTTGCACTGGGATTAGCCAGTGCAATTCTGGGACAGGTATTCAATCAGCTGGCCTTCGATCTATCTCCCGACATTCCGGTATTGGGTGCAATTCTGACTCTGGCCATATTAATTATTGGACATGGCATCAACATATTCATGTCTGGACTCGGATCATTTG
>JBEPWN010000244.1:0-4874 GCA_041642395.1 Marinilabilia sp.
GAATGAAATTAATTATGGCGGTAATGTTTACATAAATCCCGAGCACCGATCTTTCAGAGTACGGGAACCAGATGGTGATATTGCATACGCCTCAACAACAATGCGAACCGAAGGCGAAAATGGCTATATTAATAATTATACCGAAGCAGTAACAGGACCAAACGGGGTTGAACTCAACGGCACCGTAATCACCAATGGATATACTCCCATTTCTTTCGAAGCAACAAAAACAGGAAACTATTATATTGAATTTCAGTCATGGAATTCCAATCACGCTGAGAATGGTGACAACACCGGCAATACCAGACGATTCGCCCTGGAATTTTTCGATGTTACCGTGACTGATGGAGATAATAATATTATAACCAATCCAGGTGAACCAAATAAATCAGCAGGTCGTTTGTGGTCTTACGGCTGGCAATTAACAAACACCAGTTTCACAGAAAACCCGGTCAATGCGCACTTTTTCGTTTTTACCTCTGATGAATTCATCAACAAGGTAAATTTTAAAATGTATCCCTTTTCTTTTGTATTTGTGGCCAATCGATATGGCATTACGCCTTATTCCGAACAAAACTACATTAGGCGGGTGCAAAGCAGGGAAGGCGATCAGGTGAGCGGAAACGATTTATCGGAATATAAAATTTTCCTGAACGATCCCGACCGGATTGTTTGGCCCAATACCCGACTTGCACCGCCAACAGTCAGGGTGAAAGCAGAAAACAATCTTTACATGGATTATCAATATAACCGCAATCCAACTTATAATGAAACAGACAGAGACACGCTGGTTATTGAAAAAAACACAGACAACGACTGTGATCATGAAGATGTCACTTTTTTCAACATTGAAACCAACATTGACGGCTATACTGCTATTCTCATTGATTTAGACGGCGATGGCACATACTCTGCAAGTGGCAGTGATCGCGTGATCTACAGAGATCTCAAAAAAGGCCTGAATTACATTCTATGGGATTTTAAAACAGATGCAGGTGCCGTAGTCAACAATAATAATTATAATGCATCGGCCACTTTTTTAGGACGGGGACCTGCTCACTTTCCCATGTACGATGTGGAACAAATGGACGGCATTACCACCTCTTCCATTCGGCCTTTCAACCGGCTGAATACAACCATGTACTGGGACGACAGTCAAATTGATATCTGGGGAGATCTCGACAATCTTGGAAGAATGGACGAGACAAAGAAAAAACAATTAAAAATATCAGAAAACACACCCCGAACATGGACATATCATGGCGACACACATGAAAAAATATCCCACAATGGTGAGCAAAACACGCTCAACACCTGGTTCAATGCCATTGACCTCGGCTATAATGACATCGTATTAAAGGTATCAAAAAGCGAAACCAAGTGTTTAAACGGCTCGGCACCATGGGTAGGTGATGTATATAAAGAAGGCCCCAAAAATTCAACCCTGGTTTTTTCTGCCGAAAACTTTGACTTTAAATTTTCTCATCCCCTCAATGAAGCATTCCAGACAATAAGAATAACATCCCTTCCGGACATAGGACAACTCACTTACCAGGGAAATCCGGCAACCATTGATCAGGAAATATCAAGAGAAAACATTCCCCATCTGACGTATTCCCCGCCAAACAACTGGGTGGGGAAAACTCCCTTTTCATGGGCGGCTTCCGATGGTTCTCTTTGGAGCAATAATGAAGAGGCTGTTTATTGTATCATCAACACGGCTCCTGTTATTTCAGAAATTGACGACCAGGTACTTTGCACCAATTCCGAAACACAACCCATCGATTTCACTGTAGATGATGCAGATACTTCATCCGAAGATCTCACCATCACAGGATTTTCTGCCAATCCATCCGTTGTTCCCCATAGTGGCATTAACATTCAGGGAACAGGCAGCAACAGAACAGTCACCATTACTCCGGTTCCTTACGAATCGGGACATGCCATCATATACCTGATGGTAGACGACGATCTTAGTCAAACCATAGAGGAATTTGCAGTTACTATAGCCCCAAGTCTTCAGTTTTCCGGCGATACCTCTCTATGCCTGGATGATCCATTGTACCTGATAGCTGAAGAATTTGGTGCCGAAAGTTATTCATGGAATTTTGAGGGATCAACAATTTCTGAGGACCGAATGCTTCAACAACCCGAAGGTGATGTAAATTATGGAGAATGGTCCTTATCCATTGAAAAATACATTGAAATACATGATATTACCTGCACATCAACCCGCAATTTCACGGTCGATTATTCCCCTAATACAACTTTTTCGGGAGACCGGAATGTTTGCGTTGGCGAGCAAATTTCACTTGTTCCTGATGAAGTAAATGCAACATTTGAATGGCGCAATGCCGGTGAGGCAATTACCACCGATAGAACATTCAGCAAAGAAGCTTCCCTCGATGACAATCTGGATGATTACACTCTCTGGGTCAACAAAAGCGGATGCGAATATGAATCTGATCCATTCTCCATTTCTGTGCTGATATTGCCCGGCACAAGTATGACTGTTGAGCCCGGCCAGGTTGATCCTGGCAGAGCCGGCGACTTTACGATCACGAATGCAGACCAGGATTTTATTTACCGCGCTTACTGTGAAGGCATCGAAATAGCATCGGCGACAGCCTCTTCCACTGAGGTTCCACTCACAATCCCTGCCACATATCTGGAAATTGGTGAAAACAGTTTCGAATTAACTGTTGATAACGGGAACTGTGAAGTCACTCTTGATAACCCGGGTATAATCATTGTCAATCAGCCTGGAATTACAGTTTCTCCTCTTTCTGTTGAGACATCGGAAGACGGAGAACCTCAGACTTTCAGTGTTGTTCTGAACACAGCTCCACTCAATGGGGTTACGATTAATCTTTCCTCTTCTGATGAATCGGAAGGAACCATTTCACACGAGACTTTATACTTTGATGCAGGAAACTGGGACTCACAGCAAATTGTTGCCATTACGCCAGTCAGAGATTATGAGGATGAGGATGACAATAGTGTAGAATATTCAATCATCCTTTCTCCTGTAGAAAGCGATGATCATTATTATGCAGGAATCGACCCTGACGATGTTACAGTAACCAATTTAGATGCCGATGAGGCGGGCATAGAGGCTTCACCAACAGAACTGACAACAAGCGAAAATGGCTCTTCTGCAACATTCACTGTAGCATTTAATTCCAAACCCCTGGAAAATGTAAGAATTTCATTTACAGGTATTGACGAATCGGAAGGAAGTCTTGATCTTTACGAAATTGTTTTCACCCCGGATAACTGGGATCAAACACAATCCATCACTGTAACAGGCGTGGATGATGATATTGATGACGATTGGCAGGACTATACTTTAACCGGAACCGTTATCAGTGATGACAGCAAATATGATGACATGTCGTTCAGCAACATCATTATCAACAATGAAGATAATGACGACGCAGGATTAACCATCAGTCCTTCTTCCATTACAACTTACGAAGATCAAAGCCAGCCATCAGCCATATTTGAGATGGCACTAAACAGCCAGCCACTGTCAAACGTTACAGTTACCATTGCGTCTTCCAATCCGGACGAAGGTTTTGTAACATCATCAAGCCTGACATTTAACAACAGCAACTGGAATACTGACCAAACAGTTACCATCAATGGCGTGGATAATAATATGGCTGATGGTGATACAGATTATCTCATTAATATTGAGACATCTTCATCAGATAACAGTTACAACGAACTGAACTCATCTGTAAGCGCTCAAAACATTGACAATGATGTGGCAGGGATCATCACTTCTGTCAGTTCGATTGAGACATCAGAGGACCGGACAGAAGCAACTTTTTCAGTGCATTTGCAGTCGGAGCCACTTTCCACAACAACTATCGAAATCGTTTCCTCTGATAACGAATCAGAAGAAGGTGCCATTTCTCATCAGGAACTGGTTTTTAACTCGTCAAACTGGAATGCTGATCAAACAGTAACCATTACCGGTGTTGACGATCACATCATCGATGGAGACCGGAACTACAACATTACCCTCACGGTAACCGCTGGTGATACTGATTACACCTCGCTGAATGATATTACAATTGCAGCAACGAACCTTGACAATGATGTCGCCCAAATATGGGCATCAGATCTCAATCTTGAAACAAGTGAAAATCTCACATCCGATTCATTCGAACTTAGATTGACGGCACAGCCAGAATCAGATGTAGATATTGAAATTACCGGACTGGATGAATCAGAAGGAAGTCTCAGCAATGCATCATTGTTGTTCACTCCTGCAAACTGGAATGTCAGTCAGCTGGTAACTGTAACCGGAGTCAATGATGAAATTGCAGACGGAAATATCACTTATTTCCTTACCGCAACTTCATCAAGCAGTTACGCCCATTACAACAATGTAGCATCGGAAGGAGTTGAAGTTACCAACCTCGACAATAACAGTGCAGGAATAAATGTTTCACCTGCAACAATAAATCTCAGCGAAGGACAATCCGCATCCTTCATTATTTCCATTAATTCAAGACCCACAGAAAATGTTACCATTAATCTTTCTTCGTCCGATGACAATGAAGTGACCATTTCAACAAACAGCGTCACCTTCACCCCGGCAGATTGGACATCAAAAACCATCAATGTTATCGCTGCAAATGATGATATTGATGATGGCGATCAAAACCATACCATCAGCTTATCCAATGCTGTCAGTGCCGATTCAAATTACGATGGCATGTCTGTAAATGATGTTACGGTGAATGTTACCGACATACATACAGCAGGACTAAGCATTTCCGAAGTTTCAGGCAATACATCCGAAGCCGGAGGCACATCAACATTCACGATTGTTCCTGAATCCAAACCTACCGCTGATATTA
>JBEPWN010000245.1:0-4874 GCA_041642395.1 Marinilabilia sp.
AACAAACATGCTCACCCCGGAAGAGACCCAATGGATTAACAATTACCATCAAAAAGTATATGAAAAACTTGTTCCGGAATTAAATAAAGAAGAACATGAATGGTTGAAACTAAAGACGGCCCCCATTGCGTGAAAGGTTAGAGTTTAGTATCTCAGCAGTCTGAACACAACGCATTAGCTCATAGCTCGAAGCTGAAAGGTTGGGATGCTGATAGATAAAGAATGCATTTTATCAAAAGACCGTTAGATTTTTAAATATTATATGTAAAATGAATCGTAAGATATTGAAAATATGTATTTTATTTTACCGCATAAAACAATTTGAATATAAACAGTTTATTAAAAGGCTATTGTAAAAATTTAACGGCTTTAAATTTAAAATACCGGATAAACTTATTATCACAAACACAATAAAATTACCATATTCATGAAGATCCTCATTTATATAACTCTACTTACCGTATTGCTGATACGACCGGCAATCACAGGGGCACAGGAAAACAATTCATCCGAAGGTCACAGGCTGGAAATCAGCATCGACGGGCTCCGTGATACATCATTAATACTTGGTCATTATTTCAACCAGCGGATGTATGTGGATGATACTACCAGTATCAATAGTCAAGGCATAGCAGTATTTGAAAACGAAGAAAGGCTTCCCGGAGGTATTTATGTTGTTTATTTACCCAATCAGCGTTATTTTGATATCCTCATCGATGAAGATCAACACTTTAGTGTTTCAGTAGACACCACAAATTTTGTAACCTCCATGAAAATCAGTGGTGCTGAACAAACCGCTAAATTCAATCAATACCAAAGATTTATAGTTAACAAACAAGCGGAAGCACGTGCTCTTCAGGAGGAATTGAAATCAGCCGGTCCCGAATCTGAAAAAGGACAAGAAATACGGGATCAGTTGTCAGGCATTAATGATGAAGTAAAGGCACATTGGAATATTCAGATAGAAGAGAATCCCGGAACATTACTTTCTCTTTTTCTAAAGGGCATTCAGGATGTGGAAATTCCGGAAATGGAACTTCCGGACACCAGCGAAAATCCTGATTCCATACTCAGGATCAAAAAATATCAATACTACAAATCACATTATTTCGATAATGTGGATTTCACCGACAAACGTATTTTACGGACACCATTTTTTGCCGGAAAAGTAGAGAATTATTTTTCTTCTGTACTCCCCCAGATTCCAGACACCCTATTATCCAAAGGCATTGAAATCATCGAAAAATCAAGGCCCGCAACTGAAGTGTTCCGTTTCATGATACAGTATCTGTTCAATTATGCTAATGACAGTCAGATTATGGGAATGGACAAAATGATGGTAGGCATTGCCGAAAAATATTATCTTAATGGAGAAGCTGAATGGGCGGATCAGGAATTTCTCGAAAAACTTGAGACCCGCGTTGCGGAACTTAAACCAACATTAATCGGGACGGTGGCACAAGATTTAAAAATGCAGGCTTATACAGGCGAATATCATCGTTTACATGAATTGCCGGCTCCTGCCACTGTTTTAATTTTTTGGGAAACAGATTGCGGACATTGTAAAACAGCCATCCCTAAGCTCCATGATTTATACCAGGAGCAACTTATTGATAAAGGGGTCAGTGTATTTGCTGTCTACACTCATGGCGATCAGCCTGAATGGACTGAATTTATTGATGAGCACGAGCTGTATGATTTTATCAATGTATGGGATCCTTACCGGCAAACAAATTTTCGGGAACATTACGACATCAAAAGTACCCCAATGGTTTACGTACTGGGAGAAGACAAAAAAATAATAGGTAAAAGAATTGCCATTGAAGACCTTCCTCAGTTTATTGATCATTATCTGGAACATGGACGGCCGGATATGACAGAACGGGTGATGACCGAAGAGTAAAAATATTCAGACAAAATATTATGCAAGAGTTTTATTCCATTAGTAAAAATGGGAAAAGTTTACGACAATCATCACTTTTTTTAATAATTGTCTTCATTTTGTCTTCATTTTCGGCATGCTCGGAATATGAAAAACAAATTCCTTCTCCCGAAATACATTTGGCCGGTGAAGGAAAAGAAATAGAAGTCAATGTGGGTGATACCATTATACTTGAACCCAAAATCACATATGATATTAATGCAACATATGAATGGCGGAAAAACAATATTGTGCTCGACAACAACCAGCAGTCTTTAATGGATACAGCCATTCAACTGGGACGAATTGAGTATTTCTTTCATGTTTCAACACCCTACGGAAGCGATTCGGTAATAATTCCCGTGGATGTAATTATACTTGCCGATTTTAAAAGCATGCAACTACCGGCAGAAAAAGACACATTCTGGGTTGGAAGCTCTGATTCAAACGGATTTATTCACAAAGATATTTTTTTTCAAAATTCATTTTCCAATGACAGTGTATGGACAGGTTTCGGGTACAGCAACATCAGCAGTACCAACACTGTTCTACCAATTCCTGAATATAGTGTATATGGAGCATTAGAACGAAAAGATCTTTTTTCACTGGTACATCAGCCCAATGAAATTCAGGATAACAATCCGGAGTTGAGTTTCACGGATGGTAAAGACCATGAACTAAAATCAATAGAGATCTCAAATACAACACTTGGTTATTATCTGATGGATTTGGGTAATGAAAGTTTTGAACGCATGGGCGGTCCGGGAAGTACCGATCCCGACTGGTGCAAAATAAATATCAGGGGCATTAACAGCAAGGGACAACCCACAGGTGAGATGGATTTTTATCTTGCCGATTTTCGTTTCGAAAACAATAGAAGAGACTATATCATAGACAAATGGACTGAGATAAACCTCAGGGAACTGGGACCACTGAATCGACTGCAATTCTCCATTTCGAGCAGCAAAACAAATGATGCAGGCGAAATGATCACGCCTGAAATGTTCTGCATCGACAACCTGAAAATTTTAAATTGATCATCTCAGCGAACCATAAATTTTTGCACTTCTTTTTTACCGTTTATATCAAGTTGAAGCAAATAAGTTCCTGAAGACAGAGCGGAAATGAATGTCAAACGAGACTTGTAGTTATATATAATTATATTTTCAGTATATACTGGCTTTCCTTCCAAATTAAATACAGTTACTTTTCCATCCCCGTCTTCGGAATAAAAAATATCAAGATATCGGTCAGCCGGATTAGGAGCAAGAACAAGCTCTGAGAAAGGGATTGTTACAATACTGGAATCATTATAAACAGCATCCCCCGCCAACACATCAATCCATAAAGAGGAGGACACACCCCCACTTATGGAATGATATGGTTGCCAGCCACTAACAGGATCATTAACAAGAAATGAGTTCGTGCCTTCATCCAGGGTATTCTGATAAACAGCAAAACTATCAACAGGTGTGACGTAACTTATTTCATATCCAACAAAAAACGGACCTGTGAAAGAAACAGGCTCGTCAAACATGATCAAAACCTCCTTATCAATACTTTCATTTATTACCATATTTTTTTTAGCCAACAAAACCTGAGGAACATTGATGCCGCTCCATATTTTAAAATTAATTTTTCCGTCACCGTTAACAGTATTCTTTCCCGGCATCACATAAATACCATAGATCTTTCCCGAATAGAGTTCATCATATTGTTCGGCAACACTTGAAATTCCTAAATTATTTTGACTGGTCCAATATCCATCAAACAAATTTAATTCACTGAGATGTGGCGTTCCCTCATCAGGAAAGTGTGACAGGCGCAACATTCTGCTGTCTGACGGATCAAATCCTTCATGAGAAATCCGGCTGTCTCCCAATGGATTAAGCCACAGATCCACTCGGGCAGTATCCTCATCACGGCTACTCCATATTTTATTGAGTCGAACATAATAATCGTTCACCGGATTACTGCAAGTTGCTGAACCACCGGAGAGCAAACCAATATAAGCACCACCCTCCAGGAATAGTCCTGCACCCGAAGAGCCACCTTCGGTAGTTCCTTCAAACCACTCGGCAATTCTCCAATGAGAATCGGATTCAAACGCATTCCCAAATAATGACTGAGAAGAAAAAGTAGCAGCTGTTGGAGGATCGTCAGAAATAGCCAGTTTCTTCACATCCCCATTTGGATGATGAATTGAGTGAGCAATAGAAGATGGGGTCGCAGAAAGATCCCATCCGGCATAATAAGGACGATAATGAAGAGGGGGAACCTCCGACATTTCTAAAAGAGCAAAATCAAGATCATCAGCAAAAGCACGCAGTTCGGCCCCGGAAAGACTCTGTGCCATGCTTCCCTGAATATATGACTGGCAGGCAGGAACCTCATAATTAAAAATATATACAACTGTTTCCACATCAATATCGGTCCCCAAACAATGACCGGCAGTTAATATATATGGTGTACCATCATTGTTGCTATTATTCATTAAGGTGCCGGAACAATAATCAGTGCCATTGACAATAACCTGACCGCCTGCTTTCCCGTTTTGAAGATAAACATCCTTTTCAAAACAAGTAATATCGGTATGACAGGAACCACTGCTTCCGAACTCCCCTACCCCGGCCCTTAATCCAAGGATATCCAAAAAATCATGATTCACAGCCCCTATCATAAGGCGGGTGCCATCCCGTCCGGTGTTGTTTCCCCTCCATTCCACCACCACTTCGTCGCCAGGAACCGGCGCCGTCGCCAGTCCGCCCCAGGACTTATTGTTCTGATGGGTAAAGGCTCCTAATACATAATTCCCTGATGGACTATAAATAAACACAGAATCACCTGGAACAAGTTGAAACTGATCGAAAATAATATTCAATGAAAATGCCCCTGGAGAACTCAGCCGTAGTTGCCAAAGCAATCGTCCATCCTCCAACACAGATGTATTCCC
>JBEPWN010000246.1:0-4831 GCA_041642395.1 Marinilabilia sp.
TGAAAGGGGCCAATTTGAATAACCCCGGGTGGAAAACCCGGGGTAAGCTTTGATGTTTTGGTTAATGGCAATGCATCGTTAATATTTTCTTAAAGACTTGTAAAAGAATTGTTTAAGGCCAAAGTGTATTTTGCTAAAATAATCCTTAACCTCAAACCTCTAAAAATATCACATCTTACATCTAAAAATCACGCATTTAAAGATTTTTACATCTACCTCCTAACAACCTATTCTTCTTCCATATAAGGATATTTATAGTCTGCCGGTGGCACAAAATTTTCTTTGATAGTACGGGGTGAAACCCATCGCATCATGTTGAGCAGGGAGCCTGCTTTGTCGTTTGTGCCAGAGCCTCTGGCTCCTCCGAATGGCTGTTGACCTACTACCGCTCCGGTTGGTTTGTCGTTGATATAAAAATTACCTGCCGCGTTTACCAGTTTGTTCGTCACTTTGTTTATTACATAGCGATCCTGTGCAAAAACGGCTCCTGTTAATGCGTAAATGGAGGTCTTATCTAAAATATCCAGCGTTTCATCAAACTTCATATCATCATAGACATAAATTGTCATAACCGGACCGAATAGTTCCTCCTCCATAGTTCGATATAAAGGGTTGGTAGTGAGAATGACTGTTGGCTCAATGAAATATCCCACCGATTTATCATATCCCCCTCCTTCAATTATTTCTGCTTCGGGATGCTCTTTTGCTTCTTTGATGGCACCTGCCAGTTTGTCGAATGATGCTTCATCAATGACTGCATTCATGAAATTTCGAAAATCTTCGGGTGGCCCCATTTTTAAATCAGCCAACTGGTCATGAATAAGGATTCTGATATCTTCCCAGCAGCTGGCCGGAATATATGCTCTTGATGCTGCTGAACATTTTTGTCCCTGATATTCGAAGGCACCACGCGTGATTGCTGTTGCTACAGCTTTAGTGTCACACGACCGGTGCGCAATAATAAAGTCTTTCCCACCTGTTTCGCCAACGATTCGGGGATAGGTCTTATATCTGTGGATGTTTTCTCCAATGGTTTTCCAGATAGACTGAAACACACCGGTAGAACCCGTGAAATGAAATCCGGCAAATTCCGGATGCTCAAAAACTTCTTTGGCGATGACCGGACCGCTCGCGAATACCAGGTTGATTACACCATCTGGTACACCTGCTTCCCGGAATATTTGCATAATGATATTGGCTGAATAGATGGCGGTTTTGGATGGTTTCCAGATTACCACATTTCCCATCATGGCAGGAGCCGAAGGTAGATTGCCGGCAATGGAGGTAAAATTAAAGGGGGTAAGTGCAAATACAAAACCTTCAAGAGGACGATACTCAAGGCGGTTCCAGATGCCAGGTGCCGATGAGGGTTGATCACTGTAAATCTGCGTCATATATTGCACGTTGAAGCGCAGGAAGTCGGCAAATTCACAAGCGCTGTCAATTTCTGCCTGAAATGCCGATTTGGATTGTCCCAGCATTGAAGCGGCATTGATTTTTTGCCGGTAAGGACCTGATACCAGATCTGCTGCTTTCAGAAATATGGAAGCCCGGTGTTCCCAGCTCAGACCGGCCCATTGACTACGAGCATTCATTGCTGCATCTATTGCCTGATGAACTTGTTCCTCATCTCCCTGGTGATAGTGACCAAGACAATGATGCAGATCGTGGGGAGGGTAAATGGAAACTTTTTTCCCCGTTCTGATTTCTTCTCCGCCTATAATCATGGGGATGTCTAACTCGACAGACCGGAAAGCGTCCAGTTGTTTTTTTAATTCCCCGCGCTCTTTGGATCCCGGCGCATATGTAAGAACGGGTTCATTTTTTGTGGGTGGTACCTGAAATACTCCGTTTGGCATAACACTTGGTTTTTAGGTGTAAACAAAATTTTCTGTTTATACAAATCTAACCAAAATGAAAGAGTAGGGGAATGAAAAATATCAGGTATTTGAATTAATAAATTTCAGGAAATTTATCCGGATAGGCTTCTCCCATCATGGTGTATATGGTTTCATATACATCTTCGGCATTGGGGTTACTGAAATAATCGCCGTCGGTTCCATAAGCAGGACGATGTTCTTTGGCTGTCAGGGAAACCGGTTTATGATCCAGATAATAGAAGCCGCCTTGTTCTTCAATTACTTTTTGCATCATAAAGGATGTGGCACCGCCAGGTACATCTTCATCGAAAAAAACAATGCGATTGGTTTTCTTTAGTGAATTGAGGATAATTCCTTCTGTATCGAACGGAAGCAAGGTTTGTACATCAATCAATTCTGCCGAAATGCCAACATCTGACAACTGTTCTATGGCTTCCCGGGCAATGCGAACGCAGGAACCGTAAGTAACCACTGTTACATCTGATCCTTCCATCAGAACTTCTGGAATACCCAATGGGACATGAAATTCACCGAAATTGGAAGGTCGTTTTTCTCTGATGCGATACCCGTTAAGGGGTTCGATAACCAGGGCCGGGTCTTCTCCCTGCAATAATGTATTATACATGCCTGCTGCATGCGTCATGTCACGGGGAACACATACATACATGCCTCTGATGCTGTTGATGACCATGCTTAAGGGTGATCCGGAATGCCAGATTCCTTCAAGCCTGTGGCCGCGGGTACGGATAATCAACGGAGCTTTTTGCCCTGCTTTTGTGCGGTAATGTGTGGTGGCCAGATCGTCACTAATTGTATGTAATGCATAAAGCAGATAATCGAAGTATTGAATCTCTGCTATCGGACGGAGGCCCCTCAAGGCCAGTCCAATTCCTTCACCAATAATGGTGTTTTCATGTATGCCTGTATCCCGGATGCGCCATTCACCATATTTGGTCTGAAGGCCTTCTAAAGTTTGGTTTACTCCTCCCAGTTTGCCGGTGTCTTCACCAAAGGTCATCACTCTTGGATCTCTGGCAAAGAGTGCATCAAAATTATCGCGGATAATTTCACGACCATGAACCATTGGTGCATCTTCAAAATATTCCGGTGGCTTAGGGACTACCATGAGGGATGATCGTCCGGAGTCATCATATAAAAAACTGTTGTAGTTTTCTTTTCCGTTTTCATAGTATTGTGCCACCCAGTCGCGCAGTTGTTCTTTTAGTCCTCCTGGTTTTTTACAGGATACGCAAACATGACGAAGAATTTTTCTGGCTGAGCTTAATATTTCTTTTCTGTTGAGGGTGATGGCATAGTTTAGATTATTGATTATCTGATTGATCTGTTCTTCTCCCGGGGGGGGGCAGATGCAGGATTTTTTTTTCACAATTTCAATCAGTTGGGCACGCTCTTCTTTGAATGGTTGCAGGTAATCTGTGTAAGCTTCTTTTTGTGTGATCAGGGCTTCTTTTTTTGCCTTTTCTTCAATTGTATCAAGAGTGGTCTCATTTGCCAGCCCGGTTTCTACAATCCAGTTTCGCATTTGTAACAGACAGTCGTGTTCTTTTTCCCAGTCCAGGCGTTCTTTGGATTTGTATCGTTCGTGAGATCCCGATGTTGAATGACCGGTAGGCTGGGTCAGTCCTGTTACATGAAATAAAACAGGAACATGTTCTTTGCGGCATTTTGAAATGCCTTCTTCATACATCTGGCAGAGAGCCGGATAATCGCCGCCATTGATTTCATATATCAAAATTCCGGTTTTGTCGCCTCTTTGTTTTTCGAATCCTTTGAGCGCTTTCGATATGCTTGATTTGATGGTTTGAAGTTCTGCAGGAACAGAGATTCCGTAACCATCGTCCCATACAGATAGGGCCATTGGGATTTGCAACACTCCGGCGGCATTCATGGTTTCAAAAAATAAACCTTCGGATGTGCTGGCATCACCGATGGTGCCAAAAGCCACTTCATTGCCGTTATTGCTGAATTTGTGGAGATGTTTTAGTTCCGGATTGTCCCGGTAGAATTTTGATGCCAGTGCAAGTCCTGTCAGTCGTGGCATCTGTCCTCCGGTGGGACTAATGTCTGAAGATGAGTTTTTCGTGTTAGTTTGGTTCTTCCAACTGCCATCTTCATTGATCATCCTTGTCCCAAAATGGTTGTTCATGGATCGCCCGCCATTGTCAGGATTTAGTTCTGTTCTTGTTTCACCATACAGTAGAGCAAAAAACCTTTTTGGAGTGATCATTCCGGCTGCCAGTAAAAAAGTCTGGTCGCGATAATAGCCCGAACGCCAGTCTCCTTTTTTGAATTGTTTTGCCATGGCAAGTTGTGCCACCTCTTTTCCGTCTCCAAAAATTCCGAATTTTGCCTTTCCGTTCAATACTTCCCGCCGGGCCAGCAAACTCATCTGTCGACTCAGATGACCTATACGGTAATCTTCGAGCACCTCCTTTTGAAATTCTTCAAATTTGAGGGCTTCCCGGTTGTCTGTATTTTCTTTAGAATCTTTTATGATTCCTGTGTCTTGTGTCTTTGGTGTAATCATTGCATTTTTATTGTGTCGGTTAAGCTCTCCATAAGCGGCAGCCAACAAGGCAAAGGTATGGTTTTTTGATAGATTTTAAACTGTCTATTGATCAAACGCAAACCAAAGGCTGAATGTTTAGAGCTGTGCATTTTTTATATCTTTGCAGCATTCAATTCTTTTAACAATGATACTGAAACTTCTATTAATTAGCATTATCCTGATGGCTGTTATTACAGCTCTTTTGGGGATTCGGATTTTACTTCAGAAAGACGGAAAATTTCCTGATACACATATTGGCGGCAATCGAAATATGGCGCGCAAGGGCATCCACTGTGCTTCAACTCAGGACAGAATAGCCAATAAGGATAAGCGGTCTATTTTGCGTGATACTCTGTCATAAGGGTGATCATTTCTTTCCCGG
>JBEPWN010000247.1:0-4827 GCA_041642395.1 Marinilabilia sp.
GTACGTTTGTAATGCCTCCCGATATGATGAGCTGTTTGCATTGAACAGGTCCTTTTGCCACAATATCATTGACAAAGGTGGTCATCTCTGCCGCTGTATGTCCGATATTTCCAAAATGATGTAAGTGCGAGGTTTCACCTTTACTTTGCCGGTTGAGCTCTACCCTGGTGAAATTGGTGCCTCCCAGGGCTCCGAATTCTATGGCTTCGAGTGGAAGAGACAATAATCGTTTCAGACTGCCTGGCCCCATACCCTGGCCCACTTCTTTTACGATTACCCGCAGGTTGGATCGCGCCAGAAATGCTTCAATGGTACCAATGGGTGGAATTTTAAGTAAATCACCTTCCGGTTGAAAAGCCTCCTGCAGGGGATTGACGTGGATGATGATTCCATCGGCTTTTAATTTTGTTACAAGTGCTTCAACTTTCTCTTCCTCTTTGTTCTCAATTAACTTTTCCAATTGGGCGATGCCAATATTTGCATAAAGTGGTGCCTCATGGCCCATATATTGGCGGATGTCAAAATCGGGCAGGTGCTGATCACTTTCCAGCAAAGTCCGGCAGGATCCCAGTCCCATGCCCATTCCAAATTCACCGCAGGCTGTGGCCAGATTCCGGTTAATGGCTCCCGCCAGTTCAGTGCCTCCCGTCATGCTGCTTACCCAGACCGGAATATTCATTTTTTTTCCGGCAAATTCGAAGGGTTCGAATTCCCCATTGTGATGAGCGGCCAATAATGGTTCATAAAGAAAACGTTTGTCCGCCTCGTTTTTGGTGGTTCTTGAGGCGAATGCCATGTCGATGTGATCTTTTTTTCGGTCGCTCATTCTTTTTCTGTTATTTAGTGCTCGTCTATATAGTCGGCAAAAAAGATTTAGGTTTCATGTGTCCGGGGCTTAATAAAAGTCCGTTAAAATTTTGCAAATTCTTGGAAAAGAACTATTAATACATCGACGAGGTACTGATCACAACTCTCTGATAATATAAACTTTGCGTCATTGCGTCTCTGCGTTTAGGCTTTTTTAACGAACTATTGTAATAAACAGACCCTATTTTATTCCCAAATGACGGGAGATTACAAATCTAAGAATTTCAGACGTTCCCTCACCAATTTGCAGAATGCGCTGATCGCGATAGAAGCGTTCTATTGGATTGTCCTTAAAGAGACCTGAGCCTCCGAATATTTGAACTGCTTCGTCTGCAATTTCGCGTGCAATTTCCGAAGTGTATAGTTTGGCAATGGCTGCTTCCCGGGCAAAAGGTTCTCCCCGCATTTTTAACAGACAGCCTTTGTAAAGCGTATTGCGTGCAAGTTCAAGTTTCATATCCATGTCGGCCAGTTTGAAATTAATGGCCTGAAATTTAGAAATAGATTGCCCAAACTGTTCGCGTTTTTGAGCATGATCCAGGGCCATTTCAAAAGCTCCCTGTGCAAGTCCGAGGCCCATGGCAGCAATGGAAAGACGCCCTGCATCAAGTGTTTTCAGCATGTAGCGGGCGCCTTGTCCTTCTTTCCCCAAAATATTGGAATATGGAACACGGCAGTTATTGAGTGTGATGCGTCCTGTATCTGAAGCACGCCACATCATTTTTCCTGTCATGCGTTCAGAACTGAAACCCGGGGTGTCTTTTTCCACCAGAATGGTGGTGAGTTTTTCTTTTCCGCTTTCATCTGTGGTCATCACCTGAAGTGTGGCCCCGAGTGTCAGTTCGTTTGACGAATTGGTAATGTATCGTTTACTGCCGTTTATCACCCATTCATCATTTTCGCGGTGAGCCTTGGTTTTTGTGCCACGGGCATCCGATCCTGCTGTTTCTTCCGTTAGTCCGAAAGCCCATAGGTGATCGCCGGTGGTTAATCTGGGAAGCAAATTCTGTTTTTGCATTTCACTGCCATATTCAAAAAGAGGGGCAATACCCAGACTGTTGTGTGCGGCGACTGTGCCAGCCTGCGAACTGTCCACTCTGGCAAGTTCTTCTATCGCAATGATATACGAGAGAGTGTCCATTCCCTGACCGCCGTACTCTTTGGGTAAAGTAATTCCAAACAGACCGGCCTTTCCCATTTTTCTGGTCAGACCGGCAGAAAACTTTTCTTCACGATCGAGCTCTTCAGCCCATGGTCTTATTTCTGATTCGGCAAATTCACGTACCTTTTTGCGGTATGCTTCGTGTTGTGTTGTGGTTAATATCATGATTTATATGGTGGTTAAATTTTGATGTTCTATTCCCCAATAATTAGTGAATTTTCAATTTCAGCCAGCAATTGGCCGGCCTTTACCTGCTCAAATTCTTTAATTCTAAGAGTTTTTATAATTCCCGAAGCTGATGCTTTAATGGTATTTTCCATTTTCATAGCCTCAAGAATCAGCAGTGGACTGCCAATTTCCACTTTTTCTCCCTGTTTGCCGTATATTTTTATGATCTTTCCGGGAATTGGGGCTTTTATATTATTAATACCTTCATTCTTTCTTGAAATAATCGGCGGTTGATTATTAAGATGGTATCCGGGTTGTAGAAAATATGTATGCCCTTCAGCGCCAATTAATAATTTGCCATCGCTGCGGTGATACCAGGTTAGTTTATGAAATTGGGCCTTGAAATGAAATGAAAGCTGGTTCTCAGAGAATTGAATCTCTGTTATTTCAGGCATATCCATATGGTCTGTTAGCCATTTGATGGAACCTGGTGTCTGATGAAAGGTTCTTTTTATATAATAAAGATGATTGTTGAATTTTACGAAATGATCACCATTCCATCTTTTATGTCCCATTTTTGCCCATAAGTTGTTGGTTCGATGGGTTCTGAAATTTGCCAGCCATATGGTGTATCCGGCCAGCAAAAGATGGGTTTTTTCTGTCCCGTTGGGGTATATGGCTTGTTCTATCTGCTGCTGGTGAAGAGTGGTGAAATGGGTTGTGGTAACTCCTTTGATGAATGCTTTAGTTTTCAGAAGTTGTGAAAGGTATGGCAGGTTGGTTGTAACTCCTAAAATGCTTGTTTGCGCAAGGCCCTGTGCAAGTTTCCGGGTGGCAGATTCACGGGTTTCGCCGTGAGCGATAATTTTAGCCAGCATCGGATCAAAATTAGGTTGTATCACCGTTTTTGTATTGAAAAATGTGTCGGAACGTGCAGTTTTTTCGTTGGGCCAATGCACGAATTCTATTTCACCCGGGGCCGGACTGAAATCGTTCAGGGCATCTTCTGCATATACTCTTCCTTCAATGGCGTGACCTTTAATGGAGATATGCTCTTGGGATACCGACAAGGGCAGTCCCATTGCAGTTTTTATCTGTTGTTCCACTAAATCCAGCCCGGTAATGGCTTCTGTTACCGGATGCTCTACCTGCAAACGGGTATTCATTTCCAGAAAATAGTGATAACCGGTTGCATCCACCAGAAATTCAACTGTTCCGGCGTTATAATAACCAATTTGCCTGCAGAGTTTGAGGGCATCAGCAGTGAGTTTCTTTCTTATTTGTTCAGTGACAAAAGGAGAGGGAGCTTCTTCAATGATTTTTTGATGGCGACGCTGAATAGAGCATTCGCGTTCATACAAATGCACAATATTTCCTTGTTGGTCTCCCAAAACCTGAACTTCAATGTGGTGGGGATCATTTATGTATTCCTCCACATATACTGTATCATCCCCAAAATAGCTAATCGCTTCGCGCGATGCAGATAACAGTGCATTTTCGAGTTCGGCAGGGTTCTTTGCGATTTTCATTCCCTTGCCACCACCACCCGAGGCTGCTTTAATAAGCAAAGGGTAATTTAGCTCATTTTGGTTTTCGATAATTTCTGCATTTGTACCTTCAATTGATCTTGTAATGGGAATGTTGGCAGTGCGGGCAATTTGCCGGGCTTCAAGTTTATTGCCCATAACTGAAATAGTAGAAGGAGAGGGGCCGATCCAGATAAGACCTGATTTTTCTATCTGGCTGGCAAAAGCAGAATTTTCCGATAAAAAACCGTATCCGGGATGAATGGCATCCGCATCATGCTTCAAGGCAAGATGTATCATGAGTTCACCATTCAGATAACTTTCAACCAAAGAAGAATGGTCCAGAACAATCACTTCATCGGCTTCGAGTGCTGGAGCGTTTATCAGTTCTTCTCTGATGACGGGAATGACTGTTGAAATGCCCATTTTTTTTGCCGTATGTATAATGCGGAGAGCAATTTCGCCTCTGTTGGCAATAAAAATTTTTTGAATGTGGCGATAATTCATTTTACCTGGTCCATGATGGTTTGCGTTTTTCGAGAAAAGCATTGAGCCCCTCCTGTCCTTCTATTGAAATTCTGGCTTCAGCAATTTTTGTTGAACAATATTGCATTAACTCTTCGTCAATTGAAACAAACTCATTGTCGATTCTGTTCAGAAGCGCTTTGGTTTCCTTTATGGCACCGGGTCCGTTAGTGGCAATTTGGTTGACCAGATCACGGGTTTTAGACTGTATCCTATCAGGTGAAAATAAATATTGAACAAGGCCACTTTCTTTGGCTTCAACACCATTAAAGGCCTTTCCGGTAAGAAAGGCTGATCGAATAAATCCGGCGCTGGTTTTTTTACGGATCCAGGGAGCTACGGTGGCAGGGATCATACCCAATGCTGTTTCTGAAAAGGCAAAATTGGCATCAGGAGTGCTTGTTACTATATCGGCACAAGCCAGCAGACCAATTGCTCCTCCATAAGCTCCCCCTTCTGCCATTGCAATCACAGGCTTGGGATAATGGTAAAGGGTGCTGTATAATTTATTGAATAAAGCGGCGTCTTCAAAGTTCTCTTCCCTGCTTTGATTCGAGGCACTTTGCATCCACTCAAGAT
>JBEPWN010000248.1:0-219 GCA_041642395.1 Marinilabilia sp.
ATTGCCGAAAATGACACACATCACCAAATTTCATGGCATTTATCAGCAGCAGGATCGCGATCTTGAAAAGGACAAAAGAAGGAAAAGATTTCCTGCATTAACCAAAATCCAGGCAACTCATCCGTTTCCGCTTCCCACATAACAAAATGAGTCACTCACTCATTTTGTTATGGGATCATAAGCACAATGGTCAAATTTACGTTCAAGACCATTGATAAT
>JBEPWN010000248.1:229-4808 GCA_041642395.1 Marinilabilia sp.
TGCTCTTCCGATCTCGGAACGATGAATGAGATAATTGGAACCTTAATTTTGGTAGATGCAGCAGGGTTAATGCATGAATATGGTCTCAGCACCATAAAAAAATATGAAGAAAACGGGAAAAAAGTTCCCATTATTAATTTGCAGGACAACAAAGAGGCCGGCAAATACATTCAGATGATAACGCAAAATAAATATGCAGAATCCGGACAGGGAAGCCTCAATCTGTCTTTAAAGGCAAAACCCGGAGATGAACTAAGATGGTGGCAGGCAGACACCAATAGAGGCACAGGCTTTGAATGCCAAATAGCTAAAATTGCCCCTTCCATTGATAACTACTCGCAGTGGAATACCTGGTTTGAAAATACGCCGGAACCAATTAACGACATCCTGAACAACAACCCCCAATCGTCGCGTCGTATTAGAGAAAGAGAACAATTCTGGTATGCAAAATTCACAGATATAAAATACCATGCTAAAGTAAAGAAGAGAAAGTATGCATACAACGGATCAGTAAATCTTCCTTATCAAATAGATATTAACATTATAAAAACTGCAGGAATCTTTCATGAGAATGTACATGTATGCACCTTCAGGTGGCATCCGGAAGTCCACATTCAGGATTCTTATCAATTAACATCAAATAATCCTGAAGCGTTTGAAAACCAAATCGCGACAGGACTTAGTGACGGGGATTTGCTTCTCTCCAATTAGCAGTAAATTTCCCTCAAAGCCAGTTACATTGGAAAGATTGACAATATAAGTACGATGAACTCTTAAAAAATCCTTTCCGGGAAGTTTTTCCTCAAAATTTTTCAATACTGAAGAATATGTGAATTTTTCATCCCGTGTATGAATCACCGTATAGTTGCTATCGGCTTCGAGCCATAAAATATCATGAAAATTCACTTTTCGATAGTGAGTTCCTTTTCTAAGAAACAAACATTGAGGCATTTGTAGAAGGAAATCTGTTTCAGGTTCATCATGCATTTTTTCCGGATCAATATGTTTTTCCTTTCTGTCGCCATAAAAATTAAACAGGGCCATATCAATAGAGACTTTCACCTGCCTATCGTTAAAAGGCTTCAAGAGATAGCCGGCAGGGTTTACCCTCCGGGCCATTTCCACCACACTATCGTTTGCCAGAGAAGTAAGAAATACAAATGGCAATTTAAAACGCTCATTAATCACAACGGCCAGGTCTATCCCTGTTTTATCGCCATGCAATGAGATATCCAGAAGCAAAATATCCACTGGATTGTTCTCAAGCCATTCGATTGCCTCCTCCACATTATCGATTTTTGCAGTCACATGATATCCCATATCAGTCAATCGCATAGCAATATCTTCGGCAATCATGATCTCATCTTCCACAATCAGAATGGTGACCTTGTTACTCATACTTTTCCGGTATTTAAAACTATTTCCCACCTGCATCCATTATCATTGACTTGTGTAATTCCCCCATGCAATTGCTTAATCAGCGAAAATACAAGCTTTAACCCCAGCGAAGATGCTTTTTGTATGTCCAGATCTTGCGGCAATCCCGGTCCGTTGTCGGCAATAATCACAGAAATTGTTTGTTCCTGCTGCTTCACTGAAACAGTGAGTGTTGCCTCTTCACCTTCTGGCGCATATTTCAGAGAATTGGTAATCAATTCATTAATAACAATGCCCAATGGAATGGCCGAATCGATTTGCAACGAAACAGGTGTCAAATCGAATTGAATTTTAACTTGTTTGTCGAAACTATAAACCAGGCTATCAATTAATTCTTTGATATAATCGGACAACAAAATATGCGTATCTACATTTTCGCGATAAAGTTTCTGATGGATCAACATCAGAGCATCGATACGCCGGCGTGCAGCAGTAAGTGCATCAACTGCCGGGGATCCGCGAAGCTGTCCGGCTTGCAGAGAAAACATACTGGACACCATTTGCAAATTATTTTTAACCCTGTGATTCAGCTCTTTTAGCAACAAGGCCTTTTCCTGTTCCCGTTTCTCTATGATGGCTTTTTGTTCCGACACCTTTTGATAAGCACGCTTTCTGGACAATTGCAATCTGTAAAGGAAAAACAGCATGGTAAGTAAAATAAGAGCACTCCCCGAAAGCAGTATTACCACATTTCGTTGAGTGCGGTTGGCTTGTTCGAGAAAACGAATATCTGCTTCCTTCAAATCGAGCCAGTACCCGCTTTCAACCTGCTCAATCCTACGTACATTGTCGATATTGACCAGACTGTCATGGTAAATTGCGTATTGCTTTTGATAATAAAGGGCTCGATCATATTGTTTTTGTTGCTCATAATAATCAGCCAGATCTTTACTAATGTCCCTTATCTGTTCTTTAAGTTCTTGATTCTGGGCCATTTTCAAAGAGGACTTAAGCAATTGCCCGCCCTTTTCCTTATTGCCCAGTCTGATATATACATTTGCAAGTTCACATTGATAAACGGAAACGGAATAAACATCATCCATTTCATTCAATATTTTGATAGAAGCATTTAATGCTTCTATTGCATCCTGAAAATTGTCCTGTTCAACGTACACCATTCCCAGGTTACCAATAGCATATCCTTCTATCTGTTCATTTTTGAGAGATTTGTTAAGATCCAGGCATTCTTTAAAACAAGCTGTGGCTTTGTCCAGTTCACCTTTAAGCCGGAATGTTTCCCCTAAATTCACCAAAGTGATAGCAATATTAAAAGTATCCTTCCTTTCACGAAAGCTTTCCATCGCCTGGCTGATATAGAAAATACCTCTTTCAAAATTATCATCATTGACATAATGAGACCCAATTTGCAATTGCATTGCAGCTAAGTTTTCTGACAACTTAAGCTTATCAAATATTTTAAGTGCAGAAAAAGAATTCTCAATGGCTTTGGAATAATTGCCCAGCTTCCTATATATCAAAGCAAGTTCCTGATAAGCCACTGCGCTTTGCATAAGAAAATCATTTTCTTCAGCAAGAGCCAACGCTTCACGGGCTGCCATTAGTCCGTCAACCGGCTTTCCATCAGTAGTTCGGGCAATCTTTAAAAGAGACTGAATCTTTAAACTGTCATCATAATCAGAGCCGGCCAGTTCCCTGATATTCTCACTCTTCCCATTATTTTGAGAAAAGCATACGACAGAATAAGCAAAAAACCCAACCAAAATAAAAAATCGAAAATACACCTTCATTTATTACAATAGATTGTTAAATATTAGATCGGCAAGATAGTCAGGTTTTTAATCATGATAAATAATTTCTGGTTAGCCGCCTGACGGCAAAAAATTTCTGTTCAAATATACAAAAAAAAATATTTTGTTATAATTATTTATATGCTATAAAAACTATGGCCAACAGAAACAACATTTAAATCAGGTGAATACTTTCAGAAAAATGGAAGCAAATAGAAAATACAGAACTAACTAAGTTTCCATCCTTTATATTATAAAAAGATGGGACATTCAGCCGGAATATAGATATTAATATTCAGGCTGTTCCGTGCTAATCATTTTTCAGGATTTAACTTTGGATTAACTGCATAAACCAGTGCACCCAAAACAAGAGTAAGAAGGCTATACAAAACAGCAGCAGGCTGATCTATAATAATATATATCATCATCCACCCCGTGACAATCAGGAAAACCGCAGGTGTTACAGGATATCCCCATGTTTTATAGCTCCTTACCATACCCGGACGCCTTAAACGCATAATATACACTCCCAAAACCGCTAAAAAAGATGATAATGTAAGAGTAAACCCAATGTAATAAATAACCTCTTCAAAGGTAGAAGTAATAATCATAACCAGAACAAACACCGTCTGCGCAAAAATAGCAGCAACGGGAACATTATTTTTATTCTTTCCGGCAAAAACACGGAAGGTGTGATAGTCCTCTCCCATGACCTGAACGACACGTGGTCCCGCCCAGGTCATGGAACTAATAGCAGAGATAAGACCTAAGGATATGAGAAGTCCCATAATGATTCCGCCCGTATTCCCAAAAATATATCCTGCAGCAATGTAACCCACCTCCTCCTTCCCTGCCATGGCATCCATGGGAGCCGCATAAAGAAACACGCCGTTGAGCGGCACATAAAGCAAGATCACAATCAACGTTCCCAAAAAAAGAGACAATGGTAGATTTCGTTTCGGTTTCTCAATTTCATTGATGATGTAAGCAGATGCGTTCCAGCCTGAATAGGAATACATTACAAAAACAAGGGATACCGCAAATGCACCCGAAAAAGCAGCAGAAAATGAATCGGCATCGGGTAAAAAATTAATATTCTGAGGAGCAGGCAGTACAAATCCGAAAACGATCAATACAAGAATCAGCAATATTTTAAGTCCGGTGAAAAAATTTTGAAAAGCACTGATGGCACTGATCCGTTTGGTATGCACCCATGCAATAAGCACAGCAAGTACACAGGCAACAATCTTCATAATAAGCATCTGATGCCGGTCTGGCATTAATGATGTATCAATCAGAACACTGGTGGAATATTTCCCGGCGGCAATGGCAGCAGCAGCAATTGGGGCACTAAACCCCACCACAAAAGACACCCAGCCGGCAAGAAACCCAAC
>JBEPWN010000249.1:0-4785 GCA_041642395.1 Marinilabilia sp.
CGGTCACTTTCGAACAGCAACCGGACAATCTGATCGGCCGGCCCGTTGCCCAAATGGGTATCTTTATGGTAATTTTCAAGTATCCGTGCAACTTTTCCAAGAGTGAGAATACCTTCCGTGACCAGGCTCATTCCCTCCACATAAGAAACAGGGGGCAATTCCGGATCGGAAGATTCCATCCCTGCATCGAACTCTAATGCCAGTTGACGTGCAATAATCTCGGCTGTAGTTCCTCCTGCAATAATTTTTTTCCCATTAAACCTTCGTACTTTCAATGCAAAATCCAGATCGTTCCGCTCATCAAAAGGGGGCCCGGAAACCAACAACAATTTTCGTGGTTCTCTAAAGTAAATCACACCACATGATGTATCGTCTTTAGGCCTCTGACCATCGTGTAGTGCTGCCATATTCACAACCTTCCTGGCCATTTTGGAAGCTGAGACATAAGGCTCGTTTTTCAGCGTCTTTAACACATAATCAACGCTTCCTTCGCGGCCCCAGCCAAAAGGAAAAGAACGGGTTCCCATACCCGACTGAATGATGCCATCAGTCCAGAATACAATCCGGTCCTCCTTTTGGGCCGTAAAACTACATGTCCGGATAATTTTCCCTTTGTGACGCTCCGACTCGAGCTCCAGATTTTCCCATCCGGGATCGAACTCATAGCCATTTCGTAATAAAAGACAAGGTGGGTTATCATATTCCACAATCATTGTGCTACCGTTGTCTTCCACATCAATAATGGTAAATGTTGAATAACTGATTTTTCGAACCGAACATACCGGCAATGTATTCATAATGATCTCAGCAGATTTTCTGACCTCCCTGTGTTCAATGGTAAAATTAATGGCCATGGAAGATGTCAAAGAAGCCAGTACATTGGCCTTAACCCCTGATCCCATACCATCGGAAAGCACCACTATAGTTCTCCCTTCTTCCCGCACCTGACGTGAAAGAAAGACATCTCCACAAATGGTTTCACCTTCATGGTCGTTTTGCTCACAATGAATATCCAGAAAAATATTTTGATCGGGTAAATGCATTCTTAAGATTAAAATTATGATCTCGTTTTATTTTCAATTCCTGCATCATCACTGCGGCCAAGCTTTTGAGCGTCAATAATTGAAGTAAGAATTTTCTCAGTTTTAGAAGCACTCTCACCCAGTAGAAATGCGATTTGCTGTACGGTTTCCAGATTTTCACGAATAACTTCCCGTGCCCTGTTCACCACTTCTTCACGACGAACCTCGGGGGCAGTGAGATCACGTATTATGCCGCCCACGATTTTATTTTTTTCGATCGTAAACACAGAAACATTCAACATCGAATCACCAACCGAGGTATCACGATTCAACAAATCCTGACCGGAATGCAGCACCGTAGAAAAAAGCTTATGAAAAGGCACCAGAGACGCCAGTTCTGCTCCCCGCAGTCCAGGCACCAATTCATTGATATGCTGTGCATCCTCCCCAATCATATCAATAAAACTATAATTCGACTCAATAATTTTCAGATTTTCATCCACAATGACAACACCTGCCCTTATTTTATTGAGCATGGCAGTTGTGGTCTCTACCGCTTGTCGAGCTGCTTTTTCCTCTTCCCGTGCCCTTTCTTCACTTTCCTTCAATGCTTCTTTGGTTTTCTTGAGTTTCTCATTGGTGGCATTCAATTTGCCAATGTAAGTATGCATTTTATGAATGGTGTAGGTATAGCACATTTCATAATTGGTAAGCCCCTGACAATATGCAACAGCAAATTCACGACACGACGGATAACCACATGCACCACAGCCAAGCTGATCTTCCACCTTTCCTTTCCCCATTTCATGCAAAACACGCTGAATTTCACTTTCAGCAGGATAAGGAAGACGCTGATCACGGGTATTAAAAGAACGCTCAAGATTCAACTCATTAAATGATTCGATTTGTCTTTGCCATTTTTCATAGTCAAAATCTTTTAAGCGCTTATTGACGTACTTAATTACCTGTGAACGTCGGAAAAATTTCTTCCCTCCGGCGGATGTACCGGGCCCCATAATGCACCCTTCGCAGTAGAAAAGATCAAGATGCTGTTGTAATCCTATCTCAGTCTTAAATTCCTGAAGTGACTGTAAAAAGTTGTTCCTTCCTTCAGTCATTATAATACTGGCACTTAAAAGATCCTGGTTGATATCAACAGCCTGCAGCAGGCCTCTGGTAATGGGGAAAAGACCTCCCTTTCGCCCAATGGGTGGATTGAAATCACTGTATTCGACAGAATTTTCGGTGATCCTGTGTTCTGCAAACATTTCCCTCAATTCCTGAAAAGAAAGCACAGCATTGGTGCGGCCATCCCCTTTAAATTGCCTGGCATCATCTTTAGCAGCCACACAAGCTGTAAGATAAACGACTTTAGTCTCATTTCCGTAAAGCGTGCGGGTCACTTTGGACATGGCCACGTAAGGTGGGACAATGGGTGCTAAATTATCAACCAGTTCGGGATGATACTTTTCCACATGAGAAGCCACAGGTGGACAATTGGTACTGATATAATATTTTCCCTGAAAATCATAAAGCAACTCTCTGTATCTGAAAGACACCAGATCTACGCCGAATGCTCCCTCCATTACGTAAGTGAAACCCAGGGCACGGATCATACCCACAAATTTCCGGTAATCACTAATATCAACAAACTCGGCCGAAATGGTAGGATCACATATTGCAGCAACCGGCAGATCTTCATTTAGCAGGTCAAGCACCACCTGCTTCTCATCACGTACTTCAATGGCATTCTGGGCACACATGGTCACACAGTTGCCACATCCAATACATCGCGAAGGCATTATTTCAGCAAACTTTTCAACAATTCTGATAGCCTTGGCCGGACAAACCCTAATACAGGTAAGACTTAAATTGCATTTATCGGGATTAACATAAATTAATTGAGCCATATTTTTTAAACCACCTCCTGGCATTTATATGTTACCTTGCTTTGTATTGAAAAAATTGTTTAGTATTTCATAAACATTGTCAGTTGTGATATTCCTGAATATTTCACCATTGATTTTTAAAACAGGTCCTTCATCACATAGACCATCACACAGATCACCACGAAAAAACACCTTGTCCTCCATATTGTGCTCTTTCAAATAGCCTTTGATCACCTCCAACGTATGCCGGTTTCCCCTCGAGAAGCAGGAACTTCCAAGACATATCGTAATATCAACCTCTGTACTCATATTTATCGAACTTTAAGGCAAACAAGCATTTCTGAGATGCAAAATGAATTTTACAACAAAACACCAATCATAAATTTATTAAATTTACATATTTTTAAGCTCACAGATAAAGGCACACTGCTATTTTGAGACAATAAAAATTAAGTGTTCACCGGTCCAAATAATCAAACAACCATCATGTCAACATTACTTATACTCATCTCTGAAAATGATAAACACAGGGCTTTACTAAATTTCAGCCATCGAATAGCAAAAGCTTTTGAATTTGAAATGCTTATCGCCACCTATAATGATTCAAACCTTAAGTTAAAAAAGAATATTGAATCAGAAGAAGGAAATGCAAAAATTACAGGCTCAGAAACAGACTTCACTTCTACCCTGCACAAATCGCTGGATAACTCTAAATTTGATGTTTCACTCGTTATTATACCAGGTGGGGTCACTGACTTTAGCAGGAAAAGAAACACAAACCGTTTTTTTTCTTCATGCAAAAACTTAAAGATACCATATGTATTGATGCCTGAAAACATTGAGGAAACAAGAGAACCACATAATATTTTTTACCCTGTCTGCATGCGAAACGGAGAAAAGGAAACCTCCGCCTGGGCAGGATATTGGACCAGGATCAATCAAAGTAATCTCACGCTGACACATCCTGAATTAAAAAATAAAGACAATCAAAAAAGACTCTGGTTGATACTTGTTTTCATTCAGCGGCTTTTTAATAAATCAAATATCCAGTATAAGACTTTGATTTTGGGCCAAACCAAAAGAGAAACGATTAATTCGACGGTTGCTTTGGCCGCATCTTCCAAAAATAGTTTGTTGGTAATTCCGGCAACACGTGTTTTTTCACCGGAATACTATTTCTTTGAATCTCCTGAATTCAGAATATTAAAAAACCGGGCAAGCACCCCGGTTTTATTCGTGAATCCACGTCACGATCTGTATGTTCCCTGCGGATGACAGAAATGAGACTCTTATCCGGCCCGGGCCCAATAGATCCTCAGAGTCTGAATAAGCTCATTACCAGCCCTTCAATGCAGTTGTTTCATCGTCTTTCAAAAGTTAATACCGATGACGGGCCGTATAAGTTGTATGCAGCAGCTCATGCGACTTATGTCCAAGAGGTTCGATCAGAAATTCATCATAGATCTGTACAATGTCCGGATTTTCATGTGATTTCCGGATATTTTTTCCAGTATCTTCTCTGTAAATGGCATCGGCACGTTTTTGTCTGATCGGCGCAGAGGTAGGTAGTGGTTGACCTCCACCTCCAAGGCAGCCTCCCGGACAAGCCATAATCTCAATAAAATGATAATTAACCATGCCGTCTTTCACTGCCTGCATCACTTTTTTAGCACTTGAAAGACCATGAACTACACAGGTTTTTACTTCTATCCCATCAAGAAAATCCCATGCAGGCAAAGGGTTTTCGATCAAAAGCGATGCTTCCCTAACATTTTCCATTCCTCTGACAGGCATAATATTAAGTCCGTCGAAAGGAACCTCCCGGCCGGTGACAACTTCATAAACCGTTCTTAAAGCTGCTTCCATCACGCCTC
>JBEPWN010000250.1:0-4775 GCA_041642395.1 Marinilabilia sp.
ATGCCTCAAGGCGACCCATAATAATGCAATTGGTAATGATAAGCCCAACAAATACCGAGAGTTGCCGGCTAACATCGTATGCATAGGCTTGAAGTATTTGGTCAACAATGATTACCAGTGATGCCACGATTGTAAGCTGCACGATAATGCGAATGCGCGATGGGATGGTCTTGCGTAATAATGATATAATAAGATTTGCAAAAACCATTACAAAAACCACCGAGACGGCCATCACAATTGATGGTTCAAGTTTGGCTGTAACCGCCAGAGCTGAACAAATACCCAGTACCTGTACGGTAATAGGATTTTGAACTCCCAAAGGAGTTGTTATTAATTTAAGATTCTTCGATGAGAACAAAGTTTCTTTCTCACTACTCATGATTCCCTCCTTTTATTTTTTAAAAATGCTTCATAGCCGGTTAAATAATTTACCAGCATGGTTTCTAAACCCTGACTGGTGATGGTGCCGCCCGAAACCGCATCCACACTGTGTGGGGCATCATCAGGAACACCTCCTTTTACAACATCAACAGCAACCAGTTCTCCGTCTTCATCAAATATGGTTTTTCCTTTAAACTGATTCTGAAATGCGTCTTGTGCAATTTCAGCACCCAATCCAGGTGTTTCCGCTTTATGATCAAAAGTGGCACCGTAAATTGTTTTCTTGTCTTCATTTAAGGCTATGTACCCCCATATTGGTCCCCAGAGACCTTTCCCACGAACGGGAAGTATGTATTTTACTTCTCCATTGTCGAGATGAGCTTCATAAACCGGATATTGCCTTTCGGTTAAGGGTTTGCGTACTTCTTTGCTGAGATCTATGTTAAAGGCTTTCTGAGCTTCTACATCCTGACGCTCTCCTTCAAAGTTTACGATAAATACTTTGTCGCCAATGTATTTATCATACTGCTGGCTTACATTTTGTGCTGTGCTTTCAATGCCAATCGAATTGAGAATATCGATCATTTTGGCCTGTCTCTCATTTTCTTTCTGCAGAGGAGTCAGGGATTCTGAGATAAAAGCCAGAATCGTAGCTACCACCACCACCATTACCGAAGCATAAAGAAACGTATATTTATTTCCTTGTCTGTCCATTTTTTTTAATTGTTATGCGGTTACACGTGCTCTATTCAGACGTTTTTTGATGTTGCTGTCCACCACGAAATGGTCGATCAAAGGTGCGAATGTGTTCATCAGAAGTATGGCCAGCATGACACCTTCGGGATATGCCGGATTGAATACTCTTATCATGATGCTCAGAACTCCAATCAGAAATCCATAAATGTATTTGCCCCTGGTTGTCCGCGTCGCAGAAACCGGGTCGGTGGCCATAAAAACGGCACCAAATGCAAATCCACCCAATACCAAATGGTGAAGGGCTGGTATTTCCATAAGAGGTGTGGACCCGATAGCATTAAATCCAAGCGCCATCAGGAATCCGCCTGCAAATACGGAAAGCATAATGCGCCAGCTTCCAATACCTGTATAGATCAGGATGCCCGCTCCTATCAGTATAGCTAAAGTAGAAGTTTCACCGATTGATCCCGGAATCATTCCAAAGAAACTGTCAGCAAGCGAAAATTTATCAATGTTTCCGGTTGTGACGGCTTCTCCCAATGCTGTGGCTCCGGAAAATCCGTCGGCAATACCTTCGCCGCTGTTCATTCCGCTGATCCATATGGCGTCGCCCGACATATAGGCCGGATATGCAAAGAATAGAAATGCTCTGGCCAGCAGGGCTGGATTCCAGATGTTCATCCCTGTTCCGCCAAATACTTCTTTCCCTATGACTACGGCAAATGCGGTCGCAACTGCAACCATCCACAGAGGTATATCCACGGGTAATACCAACGGAATCAGCATCCCCGACACCAGAAATCCTTCGTTTACTTCATGTCCGCGGAGTTGGGCAAAGACAAATTCAATGGCAAGACCTGTGGCATATGAAACAATGATGATGGGGAATACTTTTAAAAATCCATGCAATACCATGGGCCAGAAATCAGCTTCCTGTCCGGTTGCCATAAAATGTTGATAGCCGGCATTCCATATTCCAAAAAGAAGTGCCGGAACCAGGGCAAGAACAACGGTTGCCATGGTACGTTTCATGTCTATTGCATCCCGCACGTGCACACCGTTTTTGTTGGTTGTATCCGGAACAAACAGAAGAGTCTCGAATGCATCGAACGTGGAGTGTAACTTTTCAAACTTGCCACCTTTTTCAAAGTGGGGTTTGATATTATCTATAAGTTTTCGTAATGCCTTCATTCGAAAGTATTTGTTTTTTATATTATCGAATTTTTAATGCGGATGTGCACCAGAACAACTTTCCGATGCGCTTTTCCGGAACAAAAGAGGGGTGATCGATTAGCTAAGTTCTTTTATCATTAACTCAATACCGTTGCGTAGTATCTTCTGCAAATTCATTTTAGAGGTATCTGCAAATTCGCAAAGAGCGATGTCTTCTTCAGCCAGCTCATAAATGCCCAATTGTTCCATTTTATCGATGTCTTCAATCAGGATTGACTTTATCAACTGTTCTGGCAAAATATCCATCGGGAGTACTCTTTCATATTCGCCGGAAACCACGATGGCTCTTTTGCCTCCATGCATATTGGCAGTCAGACGATACTCCTTTTTTGGACGCAGCCAGCTGAAAAACGTTCTTGACAGACTAAACTTGTCAAAGCCGGGTTTTGCCCATCCCATAAATTCATATTCATCGCCTTCGGGGATTGCCGTGAGTTGTGAATGATAGAATCCCAGATATCCGTCATCGCTTATTTGAGATCCGGTAAGGACATTGCCGCTGATAAGACGAATATTTTCCGTGGGATTAAGATTGTCCTTAATATAAGGGGAAATACAAGCTCCTAATACTGACTGATAATAGGCCGGTTTTTTAATTTCAGAGCCGGCTACAACAATAGTACGGGAAAAATCGTGTTTGCCTGTGTTGAAGAGTTGACCAATAGAAATAACTTCCTGCGGTTTCAGCGTCCAGATTTTGTCCCCTTTGTTAATGGGCATGATATGGTGAATCTGAATTCCCGGATTACCCGCCGGATGTGGTCCTTTGAAGGAATTCAGTGTAACGCCTTTGGTATTGTTGTAAAGTTTAGATGCCGATTCGTAGTTTATCCCGATGTGAATGTTTTCACAGATTTTTTTTAGAACGTCAATGCCGGATTGGAATTCTTTCTCTTTTTCTGACAGAATAAAATCATAATCGGGAGCAAGGGGTGCTGTATCGAATCCTGAGATGTAAATGGCTTTTGGCGTGTCGCCCGTGCGTGCAATGATATCATAAGGTCGCTGACGAAGATATGGCCAGGCACCAGCTTCAAGCATCCGAGTGACCACTTTCTCGCGTGATATGTTTTTGATGTTCTCAACACCAAAATCAACAGCCTCATTTTGACCGTCTGATTTTACCACAACTTCGAGAATCTTGCGACGTTCGCCTCTGATAACAGCTTTAAGTTCACCACTGACCGGCGAAACAAACTTTACATCGGGCTGATACTTATCGAAAAAAAGCACCGAACCAGCCTTTACTTTTTCACCCTCTTTGATGACCATTTTGGGAACAACACCATGAAAATCGGTGGGTTTAATGGCAAACAAATCGGGTAGCGGGGACTTACCGAAAACGTTATCGGATTTGCCCTTGAGCCGGATGTTCAACCCTCTTTTTATTTTGATTACCTCAGACATGTTTGATAAATGGTTTTTGAATTTGTCTGCAAAAATAGTTAAATTTATTACTTTAGAGCATTTTTAGGTGTATTGAAACCACTTCAAAATGAGCATTTATATCTTTTTCACATTGGGCAAACAATTTGCAGGAACTTTTGGTTCTGTTTTTTTAAAAAAAAGCACTTCTGTATTTTTCCTGATTTTCTTTGTGTTTAGCACCTCCGGATCATTATCGCAGGCCAAAAGGGATTTTCACAATCCTGAAATAAAAGATGATAATATAAAAACTGTACAATTTCATCGTGATGGCTGGCCAATGTCTTATCCTGTTATCGAACTTAACAGCAATCAAAGACTTTTGCTTTCGTTTGATGAGTTGGGGACGGAAATTAAAAGTTATTATTATAGTGTTGAATTGTGTGATGCCAATTGGCAACCTTCAATGCTTATGAGAACGGAATATTTCAGAGGTGATGAAATCAGTCCCATTGTTGATTATCAGCACTCATTCAATACAACGTTCGATTATATTCACTACAGGTTGGTTTTCCCAAATTCTGATGCATCCATTTTGTTATCGGGAAATTATTTGTTGCGGGTGTTTGAGAATTATGATGAAGAAAATCCCGTTTTGGTACAACGGTTTATGGTTTCAGAACAACAGGTAACAATTGAACCTGATATTAAATATACCATGCAATCTGCCGGACGGGGAAATTTCCAGGAAATTGATTTTGAAGTCTTTTACCCGGGGGTTAATATTATGGACCCCGGAAATGAAGTGGAAGTAAATATTTTTCAGAACGGTCGTACTGACAATGCCATTACCGGGTTGCGACCACTCTTTTTTGGTAATGACAAGATGGATTTTAACTATAACCGGGAGGTTGTTATGGAGGGTGGGAATGAATTCCGTTGGGTGGATATACGGAGCCTTCGTTTTCAGTCCGACCACATAGCTGATATTTCTTTTTCCGATCCGTTTTATCATGTAAATGTGTTTACTGATTCCTCGCAGCAAGAAAAACCATACTACTATCATCGTGATTTTAATGGTCGGTATTACATAGAAGTTC
>JBEPWN010000251.1:0-649 GCA_041642395.1 Marinilabilia sp.
CAAAGACGCAAAGGGTTGTATGATTATTACTTGTCGATGAATGGATAGCCCTCTGTCAGGTATTTGCATTAGTTTTACGGAGTATTGATTGATTTTAGTGCAATTATATTGTTCGGGGCCTTTATGAACTGTCAAAACACGGCCCGGGAATGCAAGGAAGTACCCGGGAAGGCCAAAAAACGTTCCGGGAAGGTGAGAAAATGCCCGGGAAGGCCAAAACATGCCCCGGGAAGGCGAAATATCGCCCGGGAAGGTGAAAAAACGTCCCGGGAATGGGAAAAAACGCTCGGGAAGATCAAAATATCCTCCGGGGACGCTTCCTAATGCAGAATTACACATTATCTTTAACAAACTGAATATAAAACATGAATTTAGGATTTTAGATGGAGGTCATGATGGAGGTTGTGTCAATAGAAGTATGGATGAAGCATTAGAATTTATTAAAACCAATATAACGGAATCTAATTTTTTCAGCAGATAATTAATGTGTAAGAGACAATACTCCGTTAAACTTTTGCAAGTGCCTAATAATAAATGGTTTGAAAAATAACAATGAATTACTTCAACTCTTTGATAATAAAAACTTTGCGTCTTTGCGTCTTTGTGTCTTTGCGTTTAAGCTTTTTTTTAACGGACTATTGAGAGACAA
>JBEPWN010000251.1:659-4766 GCA_041642395.1 Marinilabilia sp.
GAAAAAAAAAATAAAACTCATGATGGAAACCCATCTGACAAATTAATTTTTAATGTGTATGAAAGATTTAAGCGCTTCGGATTTTATCGTTACAAGCCCGGTTAATCTGGATGAAATTCCAACAAAGCTGGAAACCGACATGTCGAAAAAGGAAAAGAAAAAGGCTCTTAAAAAAGTAGGTAAGAAGCTTGGCAAACTTCAAAAAACCATGTATGCCCACAACCGTTATGGGGTGCTTGTGTGCCTGCAGGGCATGGATACATCAGGTAAAGATAGTCTGATAAGAGAAGTGTTTAGTAAGTTTAATCCACGTAGTGTAGTGGTTCACAGTTTTAAAGCACCAAGTAGAAATGAACTGCAACACGATTATTTATGGCGACATTATGTCGCATTGCCGGAAAAAGGAAAGTACTCGATCTTTAATCGTAGCCATTATGAAAACGTGCTGGTAACTCGGGTTAATCCTCAATATTTGCTTTCTGAGAATATCCCTGCCATTAAAAAGGAGGAGGATATACCTTCTGATTTTTGGGATAAGCGATTTAATCAGATCAGAAATTTTGAGGAACATATCACCCAAAACGGAATTATTGTTTTTAAGTTTTTTCTACACCTTAGCAAAGAGGAACAAAGATTACGGTTATTGAGAAGACTGGAAAAAAAAGATAAACAGTGGAAATTTGCACCCGAAGATTTAAGTGAAAGAGAGCTTTGGGATAAATATCAGAATTACTATGAAGAGGCCATAAACAAAACATCCCTGCCTTTTGCCCCCTGGTATATTATACCAGCCGACGACAAACCCATGGCAAGATATCTTGTTGCAAAAATCATTTATGAGAAAATGGTACAATATGATAATATTACCGAACCTTCGGCGGATGATAATCTTTTGAAAAATATGGATCTGTATAAAGAAATCCTTTCAAAGAAAGATGTTTGATCACCAAGGTGATAATCCTTTTAACCTGGTTTTTATTTTTTGAATATTAACTTTACAGCCTCCTATTTCCATGATCGTATTAAATTTAAACAATTAACTGACAATCTATTACAAAAGTTTAACGGACTATTGTATTTTATATAGTTTTAAATGAAAATTTATGGATGAAATGAAAGTATCAACTGCACAATTTGAGAATAAAAGTGGCGATAAAACTTACAATCTATCTGTTATTGAAAAACTTTCCCGAAAGGCAGCAAAAGAAGGCTCAAAAATAATATCTTTTCATGAATGTTCCATTACGGGATATACATTTGCACGTCATTTATCAAAAGAACAAATGCTTGATTTGGCAGAGTTTATTCCAACAGGAAAAAGCATACTAAAACTCAGGGATATAGCAGAGGAAAATAACATCGTCATATTGGCGGGGCTTTTTGAGAAAGATGAAAATGATAATTTATTTAAAGCCTATGTGTGTGTTGATAAAAACGGGCTTGTTGCTAAATACCGAAAATTGCATCCTTTCATAAACCCTTACTTAACAGCTGGAGATAATTATTGTGTTTTTGATATTCATGGCTGGAAATGTGGAATATTAATTTGTTATGACAACAACATTATTGAAAATGTAAGAGCAACAAGACTTCTTGGCGCTAATATAATTTTTATGCCACATGTAACGATGTGCACTCCCTCAACCCGGCCAGGTGCTGGTTTTGTGGATCCAAAACTATGGGAGAACCGTGAATTGGATCCAACTTCTTTGCGTCTGGAATTCGATGGCATGAAGGGGCGGGACTGGCTGATGAAATGGTTGCCTGCAAGAGCTTATGACAATGGTATTTATGCTGTTTTTTCTAATCCAATTGGGATGGATCATGATCAATTAAAAAATGGTTGTTCAATGATAATTGATCCTTTTGGAGATGTTTTGGCCGAATGTCGCACCTTTGATGATAGTATTGTTACAGCTACAATTACATTAGAAAAAAATTCTCAGGCAGGGGGATCTCGGTATATTAATGCCAGAAGACCTGATTTGTATAGAGGCATTTTAGGTCAAAGTCATCAATCTAAGCAGGATGTTATTTGGCTTGATAATTCTAATGAAAAAGAATAAAAACTGAGATCGTATTAAGTTATTTGTCACAATGATAAAATCGGGGTTGGATTATTTTTACCATATAATATGTGATATTATTTAAACAGCCATGAAAAAATTATTGATTTGTATAGTGGTTTTAATTGGATTAATTCGTTGCTCAGATACTTTCGAGGGAGAATTAATCTTTGTAGAACCTGATCATGAGGATGCCTTTCATTATCCTTATTTTTTATATGTTCCCAAAAATGTTTCGCAAACCGCAATAGTCAGTATTGTTGTAGAACCAAATAATTCGGGATTTGCGGATGATGATTTTCAGAAGCACATAGAAAAGGCCAGGCGCATAGCCACAAAAGATTTCTATCCGGGAAATTATGTTGCTCAAAATCTTAATATTCCGCTTTTAGTGCCGGTTTTTCCACGGCCAAAAACCGAATGGCAGATTTATGCGCATGCCCTGGATCGTGATGTGATGTCTCAAAAGGATGATTCACTGGAAAGAATTGATGAACAGTTGATTCAAATGATTGATGATGCCCGCCGGAAGCTGGTAAATATGAATATTGATGCCGGGGAAAAGTTTCTGATGACCGGATTCTCAGCATCGGGTACTTTCGCCAACAGGTTTGCGCTCATTCATCCGGATAAAGTTTTAGCTGTAGGGGCAGGAGGTGTAAATGGGCTGTTGATGCTTCCTCTTGATAGCTTGAATTCGACAGAGTTAAAATATCCACTTGGCACAGGCGATTTAAAAACATTTCTGAATACTGAGTTTAAGAAGGAAATGTTTTTAAGAACACCCCAGTTTTACTTTATGGGCGAACTCGACGACAATGATGCAGTTCCTTATGACGATGCTTTTAGTCAGGAAGAAAGGGATAATATTTACAGGTTACTGGGAAAAGAAATGCTACCAGGACGGTGGAATAATTGTAAAAACATTTATCGGAATAACAATGTAAATGCTACAATAAAGACTTTTGCAAATGTTGGGCACGAGCAGCCCGAAATGATTAAAAAAGAAATTGTTGCATTCTTTAAAGAGATTCTTGGAGTAAACTGAACTTTTTCCAATGCCGTAAATGATGGACTAATGTAACTTTGATCAGGAATCGCCCGATGCATATTAAGCTAAGCATTTGAGTTATTTAGGATACCTGTAAAAGTAGATTTTATGCATAATTATATATTTTTACAGGATAAAATATAGTCCTATGGATGCAATTTTCACCTCTGGTATATTCATGTCGTTCTTCATTGTGTTTCTGTTGCAGACCAAGAGGAACAAAGCGTTAACCGACTGGATACTGTCGGCGTGGGTAGCCATTATAGGCATTCATTTATTGAGTTACTACCTGTATCACCTTGGGTTTTGGGAACGGCATCCGCACATGATTGGTGTCACGGCTCCTTTTCCGCTGCTGCACGGGCCAATGCTTTTTCTCTATACGTTGTATTCTTTGCGTGACGACACAAAACTCAGATGGGTTGATTCTTTGCATTTTACACCGGTAGTTGTTGCATATCTTTATATGGCCGAATTCTTTTTCTTTTATACCGTGGAGGAAAAACAAATGGTTGACAGGGGAGAGATTCCTGATTTTGGAATATTCATGTCTGTATTGCTGGCGGGGTTTGTGGTATCGGGCCTTACATATTCTGTCATGTCATACAGGCTCACCTGGAAACACAAACATAAAATTGATGATAATTTCTCGTTTGATGAGGGGATTAACCTCGACTGGTTGCGTTATTGCATCTGGGGCATCGGGATTATATTTATGACAGTCACTGCCATCGTCCTAATGCGTGAGGTATTCGGAATGCAATTTCCGTTTAATGCCGATTACATTTTTTATACGCTGATCATTGTTTTTATCTTCTACATCGGGTATTTCGGCATTCGGCATCAGGATATGTTTACTCACAATCCCAACGATCAGGAGGTAAGATTGTCGTCCCGGGTGCCTTTGGAAAAATACAGTAGATCGGGACTGAAAGGCGACTCTTTGCAGACCGGGCATCAGAAGCTGGTGGATTATATGAGTAGGGAAAA
>JBEPWN010000252.1:0-4738 GCA_041642395.1 Marinilabilia sp.
TTTTTTTTGTTACCTCTTTTTTTCTATAATGGGGCATTTGCGTTGTTAAATAAACCCCGCAATTGGATATTTCTAAACAAAAAAATGAGCACTCAGATGGGTTTGGCGAGTTTATAGACCACTGCTACTTCGCTTTCATGTAATTCATGAACCAGGCTGCCCGGTAGTATTTTGATCCGGGCTGGTCAACTTCTGCCAATTGCTCGCTGTCCAGATATTTCAACATAACATCATCGCCGGGCTCCCAGTTTGCAGGCAGGACCACTCGGTCGTCCATGTAATTGGTTTGAAGTGCTGCCAGGGTTCTTTTTATCTCGTCAACGTTCCGGCCTACTTCATTCGGGTAAAATTGGTAAGCTCTTATCCGGTTTTCGGGATCTATAAAAAATACTCCGCGGATACTCTGTCCCTGCTTAGAATTCATATCCAGCATCCCGTATTTTTTGATGATTTTCATGGAATTGTCTTCCACCAAAGGGAAATTTATTTTAACCGGAGATTTTCCGTTGAATTCAACTTGCTCCAAAACCATTTTCCAGTTATGGTGTGAATCTAATAAATCTGTAGAAACAACCACGAGACTGGCATCCAGTTTTTCAAATTCTTTTTCCTGATGGGCCAGTTCAAGAATTTCGGAGGAGCAAACGGGAGTGTGATCTTTGGGGTGGGCAAACAGAATTTTCCATTTGTTTCCAAAATCTGCCGGAAATACTATTTCCCCATTAGTAGAAATGCCCTCGAAAGCCGGGGCCTGGGATCCAATAAATGGAACATTCTGAATGTCCTTCTTTTGGCCTTCCGCGCATAGAATAGATAAGGCCAGGATACCTGCTAATACCATTGTTTTTTTCATGACGTATGTTTTTAATTGATTTTTACTTAAGGCAATTTAATGCAAGGCAGGTTTGTTTAAAACAAAAAAAGGATAAAAATATCCGAAATATGTCCGAATATATGGTTTTAGTTTTCCAACGGCTGTTATCTGTGTGGTTGTTTGCTGTCAGATGGTTTGCAAATGTTTCAGAAGTTCCTCTTTAGAAGATTTACTAAGAGGGAGAGATTTTCTTTCAATAACCACATGTCCGGTGCCTATTTCCTGGATATGTGAAAGGTTTATTACATACGATCGGTGAATCCTCAGAAATTGTGTTGAAGAAAGTTTCTGATAAAACTCTTTAAGCGGCATTACGACTAAATACTCTTTTTCTTTGGTGCAAAGGCAGCAATAATTTCTGTCAGCCTGAATGTACAGAATGTCTTTCAATGGAATTTTCACCATCCGTTCGTGGGTTTTTACAAATATGGAATCCACGAGCTTGAAAGGGCTGCTGTTGTTGGCTTTGAATAAACATTTGTTGTCGGCTTCGTTGTTTTTTTGAATGTTGAAGCTCTGGTAAATAAGTTCTTCGTTTTGTATTTTAAGAATTAGATATTTTTTTTTTGTGCGGCTTATCCAAAACAACATTAAAGAAAAGAGAAAAAAACAAGCTCCAATAATACTGAAACATACCAGGTTTTTATTTGTTGTATTACCTGCTTTTGGGACTATTAGATTGATTTTTTTAGTTGCAGAAATATCTGGCATTGTTAATGCCGGCAATGACTCCTGTGCAAGCATAATATGTGAGGAAAGCAGGAGGTTTTTTATTGTTGTGGATTGAACTAAAGTTAATTGGGATGGATCAGATACGGACGGGCTTGATAAAAAAAACAAAAAAGTACAGCAAACGATCGCAAGAAATTTTCCCGGCCTGCTTATATTATTTAACTTTTCCTTCATAGCCTCTTTTCTCTCTCTTTGCAAATCATTACCTTCATAATAATAATTTACTGTGCATTATGCAATGTCAAGGCAATTGTAAAATATACAACGCAAGGTACAATGTTTGTTTTTATAGAGCAATATTTTTTTTTGGGAAAAAATCTATTTGTTCTAATATTTGGACACTCTAAGACAGACTCACGGTGTGTGTTGAATAAATTAGACGAATATTCTATCAGGAAAAGTATTCCATAATTTGCGGTTCTTAGGCTCCACGTCCATCGTTAGAAGAAATTATACATAAATGAGAAGTTGCAGCATCGGGCGGTTCAGGTTATTTCGGCGTAACGCGTAAGTTATTTACATGCAATGTATTTAAATTGATTATCATTATGGTACTTTTAACTAGAGTAAATCATATCAGCATTATGCGAAATGCCTAACATCTTAAGCTCTAACAATCGATTGATCATCAGCATATATTAAATATTGTAATTTTATGAATTCATTAAATCTTGCTCAGTGGGTTGAGGCCTATGATCATGTTTTCATCGTCGATTTGCTGGAATTTGCAGAAGCAAAATAAATTCTTCCGTATTACGGGCTGATGCTCCTTGTGTTGTTGACTCACGGGGCAGGAAAATTCAGTGTTGACCATTTTATCAGGAGAAAGTAATTGAGATTAATTAGAGCCCGTCTATAAAGTCGGGAAAGTGTTTTAGTATCCATGTGTTTGGTTAGAAAATGCCAGTTACAAGGCTTGCGACCGCGTGCCGCCTAAAGCTTTAGCGGTGGCGCAAGTCCGAAAATATGCAGTCCCGAAGTAGCTTTTGTAAGGTTTTTGAATAAAAACCAACAAAAAGCACACTCGGGATGAGTAATTTTCGGGCAAGCGTAACGAAGCAAATGGTACTTTATAGACAGACTAATTGGAGTAGTCAGGGTTTTATGTGATCAATCTTCATTTCCTCCGCGACAGGATAAACACTGGTTGGCATAATTGTCATATTCGTCGAATGCCTGACCGGGCTTGCCGTTGATGGTGATGATGCGGTCCAGACGTATTTCTTTCTCATTGTTGAGCACCATAAATTCTCCGTCATCTTTTTTTTCAATATGGCTGTATGCACCTGCCGAGTCATCAATTTCATTGTTCGGTAAAAAATAGAAAACTTTGATTTTGGTGCTTTTTTTTGCCTGTTCTTCTATGATATCATAAAAATCAGGATCTACGGGTAAATATTTACTGTAAGTCATGGCTCTTTCTTTTTTTAAGGACTGCTCTGCTCTATTCATGAGGTTTTGTTATGAGATGTTCAATCCTTTGTTTGCGTTCACGTGCATTACTGATTTTTTCGTGGTAACTTTATTTGAAAATGGTTTAGTTGCTCATCGTTCCGGTTTTGCGATGAGTTGGGATCTTTTTATATAAGCAACAAAACAGGTTTTCATAGATTCCCATTTGCCGGTTTAATCTTTTAATTTTATAAATATAATAAAACTCAATCCGGATGTAAAGGACAGACGGAATTGAAATTTGGATCCGGGATCAAACGAAATTCCGGATTCGTTGTTAATCTTATATTAAAAAAGACGTTATGAATACACTCTTAAAAGAAATATCAACCCAGTCACTTCATAAATTGATGGATGACTCCGGGACAAAAATTATTGACGTAAGGCCGGTTGATGCATATAATGGCTGGGAATTAAACGGAGAAAGAAGGGGCGGCCATATTGCCGGTGCCAAAAGTCTGCCTTTGAAATGGACCAAATACATAGATTGGATCGAGATGGTTGATCATAAAGGAATCAAATCTCATCACAACCTGATTCTTTATGGATATCATAAAGAGGATGCTGAAGAGGTGGCCCGCTTGTTTCTTAAGGCCGGATTTGAGCGGGTTGCCATATATCCTCACTTTATAGATGAATGGGTGAATAACCCTGAACTTCCTTTGGAAAAACTGGAACGATATAAAAATCTGGTGTCTGCTTCCTGGGTGAATCAGCTTATTAACAATGAAAACCCAATTCATTACAACAATGATAAGTATGTGGTGGTGCATGCACATTATCGCAACCGCGATGCTTATTTGAGTGGACATATTCCCGGTGCCATCGATCTGGACACCAATGATATTGAATCTACTGAAACATGGAACCGGCGGTCGCCTGAAGAATTGAAAAAGGCACTGGAAGATCATGGTATTACCGCTGATACTACGGTTGTGATGTATGGTAAGTTTATGTCTCCCAACAATGATGATCCCTTTCCGGGAAGTGCTGCGGGCGATCTTGGTGCCATCCGTTGTGCTTTTATTTTGCTCTATGCAGGTGTAAAAGATGTGCGGGTGCTTAATGGTGGATTTCAGTCGTGGCTGGATGCAGGGTATGAAATATCAAATGCTGATGTAGCTCCTGATCCCGTATCTGAATTCGGAGCAGGGATTCCTGTTAATCCTCATCTGGCTGTTGATACGCCTGAGGCTAAAGAAATGTTGGCTTCACCGGATGCTGAGCTGATATCAGTTCGGAGCTGGCCAGAGTTTTTGGGTGAGGTGAGCGGATACAATTATATTGAGAAGAAAGGGCGCATTCCCGGAGCTGTTTTTGCCGACTGCGGATCTGATGCCTACCATATGGAGAATTACCGCAATTTTGACCAGACAACGCGTGAATATCATGAAATTGAAGAAATATGGGAGGCAAACGGCATCACCCCCGATAAGCACCTTGCTTTTTATTGCGGAACCGGCTGGCGGGGAAGTGAAGCATGGTTTAACGCCTGGCTCATGGGTTGGCCGAGAGTATCGGTATATGATGGCGGATGGTTTGAGTGGAGCAACGATCCTGAGAATCCTATCGAGTGCGGAGTGCCCGAACCTTTTATCAGCATCAGATAAATTACTGTAAAAAATAACACAATGAAAACCAGCGATCCATCCATAACCAGCCAAAACATGGTGGAAATGA
>JBEPWN010000253.1:0-4721 GCA_041642395.1 Marinilabilia sp.
GCCACTATAAAGCACTCTTAAAAAAACCTTCAAAAAAATCGAAATCATTTTTCAGAGAGTACGTTCTCTGGCATTTACAATACTCTATTATAGCACCACGGTCACGTAGTTCTTCGAGATACCGGAAAAGAGTTCGCCTCGAAATGTTCAGTTTTTCCGCAATTTCATCAGCCGTTCCGGGGCAATTTGATCCAAGAATATCAAGTAGCTGATGTATTTTCAGGTATTGGTTTTGGTTACTCATAATTTAATATGTTAGGGTGGTTTAATCATCTTCAGGTAATTTTACTTTGTCATTTTCATTTAGCCCTTTTACAATCTGTGTTTTAAGGCCATCTGACAGGCCTGTTATCAGATTGGTTTTATGATATTGGTTATTCTCATCTCTGACCCAGGCATAGCAGCTGTCATTTTCAAAGACAAGGTATTTTTCTTCCAAGCATAAAGCATTGGTAACAGAGGCGGTAATAATTACAGCTGTGGCATTCATGCCACCCCATAATTTTCCGGAATAGGTACTTATGGATGCTTCTATAGGAAACTTCACAATGCCGTTTTCTTCTATTCCTTTAGGATAGATTTTATCAATTTTTCCTTTTAATTCATTATTTTCTGTATGCAAAGTTTTTAATTCTATTTTCTGACCTTCTGTTATTTTCATGAGGTCACGTTCTAGAATATTTCCGTAGAATTTCAGAAAATCCATGTTTGCAATAATGGCAAGGGTTGTCCCTTCATTGTAGTTATTTTGCTTGATTACAGGAGATCCTGTACGTGAAATCAGAGAGAGGATGGTTCCGGAAGCAGGTGCATATATAGTATTTGAAAGACTTCTGTCTAAAGTTACCATTCCTGATGTGGCCATCTGAAGTCTTTTTCTGGCACTTTCAAGTTGCTCGGTTGTTTCGTTATATCTGGCTTTGATTGTCTCAAATTCTGAATCAGAAGTTAGTCCGGATACGGCCAGTTTTTTCTCGCGTTGATATTGTATTTTTGCGGTTTCCATTTGAATTTCGTAGAGGTTTACTCTGGTTTTCAGATCTTCAATCTCCATGGGTTCCGAAAGTTTCTTAATGAGAGCAATTTTTTCGCCTTCCTTAATTTCGTGGCCTACCTCAACATACACTTTCTCAACCACACCATTAATTTTCGATTTAACCTTGATTTCTTCGGCAGGCCTGATTTTTCCATGAATCCTTCTTTCTACTCTAACTGAATCTATTTGGGGAGTACCCAACAGGAAATCAGGCACCTGTTCCTGTTTTTTAACTTCTTTATAGGTTATAAAACCAACGGTTAACAAGAATAATCCTGCAATAAAAACATTAATAAATTTTTTCATAGTTATTTGTATTTAAGAGAAGGTTAAATATTTGTCATGGCTTCCACAGGTTTTATTTCTGCCGCTTTTTGGGCAGGGAAAAATCCGGCTATAAGTCCTGACAGTGAGAGAATAATAATAGCCATTACTAAATATTTAATTTCTACGACTGTATGGGTTATGATTTGTTCACCGCCGTTAAGACTGGCCAGGAGAATGTCTATTATTTTCAAAGCTCCCATTCCCATTGCAAATCCTATAACCCCCGAAATTAAAGTAAGTATCAGGGATTCCAGTATGAACTCTTTCAAAATCGCTGTTTCTGTGGCACCAATGGCTTTTTTTACACCTATTTCACGGGTTCGTTCTTTTACAATTATGTACATAATATTACTCACCCCGATAACCCCGCTTAGCAGTAAGCAGCAGCCAACAAAAATCAGGAAAATGTTAAAGCCACTAAAAAATTGAGAAAAGGCAGACATTTGCTCTTCATAGTTAACTACATAAAGGGCGCCTAAATTATCATTTCTAAAATGATATCTGCGCGATAGATATTTCTTTATTTTTTCAGCATACCATTTTGTATTACCCTCCTTAACCGTAATGCCTATCGAATTTATATATCTTACAGGCCTTACATACTCCGAGAAAGAAGATATCGGAACAAATATATTATTTTGTTCGTTAAACGATAAAAAGGATTTATTATTGAGAACCCCTATAATCAAGAATTCATTCCCATTGATGATTAGGTGCTTCCCTAATGGATTTCTTTGTGAAAAAAACCTGTTTACTATTCTGTTTCCGATTACAGCAACGCTTCGTCGGTTTTTGTTGTCTGGACTATTTATTGTCCGGCCATCCTTTATTTTCAGGTTTTTTAAACCAAAAGTTTGTGCCGATGCTCCTACAAGATTGAAATATTCCTGTTCTCCTTCAAACAGAACAGAGGTATGAGGTTGATCTATTTCAGATGATACTGCAATAATCTGCGGAATCAGTTTTTTTATGTTTTTAAGTTCATCTACACTAAACTTAATAGACTCTCCGGTATCTCGCATCGCAATATTGTCTTTTGACACACCTCCATAAAACCAGATTGTTTTGGAAGAAAAACCTTTAAACAATTCAAAAACGCCTTCCTGAACTCCGCCACTTATGCCCAGCATCACTACCAGAATAAAAACACCCCAGGCAATGCCAAATGCAGTGAGAATGGTTCTGAGTTTATGAACTTTCAGATTTAGGACTATTTCTTTAAAAAGTTCGTGGTTCTTGTAAAATGGATTGTTCATTTTTGATATTATTTTGGGTTAACAAGGTGTCATCAACGATATTTCCATCAACTAATAAAACCTTTCGCTTCGTTCTTGCTGCTATTTCATGTTCATGTGTCACAACAACAATGGTTTTTCCGGTTTCATTAATTTTCTCAAGTAAATCCATTATTTCAGCTGATGTATGTGTATCCAAAGCACCTGTGGGTTCATCGGCAAGAATGAGTTTGGGTTCAGTGCATAGAGCCCTTGCAATGGCAACGCGTTGCTTTTGTCCGCCAGATAGTTCATCGGGTAAATGATGAGCCCAATCAGCAAGGCCCATTTTACCCAAAAAGCATATTGCCTTTTCGTTTCTTTCTTTAAATGGTATTCCTCTATAGTAGAGAGGCAATGAAACATTCTCCAGGGCGTTACGCTGAGGCAACAGATTAAACGTTTGGAAAACAAAACCAATTTGAGAGTTTCGTATTCCGGCTAGCTCCCTGTCGGTCAAATTTCCGGTTTGCTGATTATTTAAAATATACTTACCGGAATCGAAAGTATCTAATAGTCCAAGAATATTTAACAGTGTGGATTTTCCTGAGCCTGAAGGGCCCATTACAGAAATAAACTCTCCGTTGTTAACAGTCAGATTAATATTATTAAGTGCTATTACAGGGTTTTTTGAAGTGGGATATTCCTTTTGAATGTTCCTTAGTTGAATTAGATGATTGGGGGTCATGGGCTGATATTTTTAAGCTATTCTTTTTTTAATTTAAATGTGACTATGGGTTTTAGAATCTCACAATGGCAGGAACCATCCACCCTTATTAATGAAGTTAAACTTGTTTAGATGTGTAAAATAATGAAGTTTTATTGCAGCAGTCATGAGGAATTGTCTGGCAGCGCGGGCAGGGTTAAATATCATTTGCAGTTTGGGTTAAATGGGTTCAAATTTGTATTTACATACACAAATATAACTAATTGTTTTGTCATGTTAATAAGAAATATGATGCTTTTGCGAATGGCCTTGTTTCTGTGATGAATGAGAGTTTAGATGTGATAAAAACTTGATTCCTTAAGATTAAGGATGTTTGTTTGGTAAAATTTTTCAGTCAAGGTTTCCCAGGTTGTTAATGGAATCAGCACTCATCTTAATTTTTGGTCTGACAGAAAAATGGTCAATTCGGATAGAAAAAGATTATATTATCTTTAAAAACCGTATCAAATACAAGTCGTCTTCTTTTTTTTCCACCCAATGCATAAATCCCATGCTCGTTGCCTTTTCAATCAGCGGAACAGTGAGTAGGGGAACGGTGAGCTCATAGATTTCATTTTCGGGCAACTTTTTCAGATCGTCCATTACCTGATGAACTGGCATTTCGCCGGCTTCAAGCATTTTACGTGCATCAAAGCGCGATGTAACTTTATCATTCTGATACCAGTCCGGCTGCGTGTAATTGATGTTTACATCACCTGCTTCTCCCTCAGAGAGTGAATCCTGTCCGACTTCATGGCGCAAACGATTCACCAGCTCCTGTACCTTCAGGTTCCCGATTGCTGCAGCTTGTTGCACGGTGGCTACTTTAGCCACTGTTTTGCGGAGTACCGGGTTTTTTAACTTCCTGAAGGCAGGGGCTGCTATAATCAATATGTCTTCAAGCTGTGGATAAGCTTCTATGAGTTGAAGTATTTTGGTTTTGGGGGTAATTATTAGTTTGTGTTCCATTTTTTTAACCTGATAAAATTCTCTTAGAATAAAAGCCTTGCATCATTGAGTCTCTGTATTTAATCTTTTTTTAACGGACTATTGTAAGTTTGATACTCCGTTTAACTTTTGCAAACCTGGAGGCAAAAACTTATGTGTTGGCAGATAACTCTTGTAATAAAATCTTTGCGTCATTGCGCCTCTGCGTTTATATTTTTTATTGCACGCTAAGACTCATAATTCAAAATTCGTTGTTCTCCTTCCAGTTTGCGAAGTTCTGTCAAATCTTGCGATACTTCCAGAGTACCCAGATATTCCCCTGTGTCGTCGCGCAAAGCGAAATACTGGATGTAAATGAATTTGCCACGCATCTGAATCCAAAAGGGGGCATGGCTCTCTTTGCCACTTCTGAAATCGTCAATGATCTTAT
>JBEPWN010000254.1:0-4716 GCA_041642395.1 Marinilabilia sp.
TTTTTGCAACCAGGTTTCCCGAGCAATACGGACTGGAAAAATTCAAGGATATGATTTCGTATGGTGCCTCACCACGTGCCAGCATCAATCTTTCAATGGCTTCCAAAGCCTATGCTTTCATTAAACGACGGGGATATGTGATTCCTGAAGATGTGCGTGCCATTTGCCACGATGTAATGCGTCACCGAATCGGTCTTTCTTATGAAGCTGAGGCCAACAACATTACATCCGAAGAAATTATCAGCGAAATTTTAAATACCGTTGAAGTACCCTAAACAAGGAGCAATGAACAATGATCAATGACCAATGAGTAATGAACAATGAGCAATGAACAATGATCAATGACCAATGATCAATGACCAATGAGCTATGAACAATGAGCAATGAACAATGAGCAATGAACAATGAACAATGAACAATGACCAATGAATAATGAGTAATGAATAATGAGTAATGACCAATGAGTAATTGATAATTGATAACTGATAATTGGTAATTGGTAATTGGTAATTGATAAATGATAACTGACAATCGTGGAAACAACAGACATACTAAAACGGGTACGCCAGATTGAGATTAAAACGCGCGGGCTTTCCAGCAATATTTTCGCCGGAGAGTATCACTCTGCGTTTAAAGGTCGCGGTATGATGTTCAGTGAAGTGCGTGAGTACCAGTATGGCGACGATATCCGAAATATAGACTGGAACGTCACAGCCCGCTTCAATCATCCTTATGTTAAGGTGTTTGAAGAAGAACGTGAGTTGACCGTCATGCTGATGATTGATGTCTCGGGATCGCGCGAATTCGGTACCACCTGGCGATTCAAAAAAAATGTGATCACTGAAATGGCTGCTGTTTTGGCTTTTTCGGCAATCCAAAACAACGATAAGATCGGCGTCATTTTTTTCTCCGATCATATTGAGAAATTCATCCCGCCAAAAAAAGGACGAAAACACATTCTCTATATCATTCGCGAACTCATCAGCTTTACACCCGAACATCGCGAAACCAACATCGCGGAAGCTTTGCGATACCTAACCAATGCCATTAAAAAACGATGCACCACTTTCGTGATCTCCGACTTTATGGATGAAGGATTTGACAACGCATTAAAAATTGCCAATCAAAAACACGATGTTGTGGCACTAAGGGTTTTCGACAAACGTGAAGCAGAAATGCCGGACGTGGGATTCGTAAAACTGAAAGATGCCGAAACCGGTAAACTCTACTGGGCTAACACATCGAATAAGAATACCCGCGAGGCATATAAAAGATGGTGGCGTGAAAATGAAGAGAATCTGCGTACAGCATTTTCTAAAAGCGGCGTTGACAATGTAGCAGTACCAACCGATGAAGACTATGTTAAAGCACTTATATCACTCTTTAAAAAGCGAGCTTAAAATGGGAAGAAAACCATTTTTCAGAACTCTAATATTTTATTTCATTGTTCTGGCCCTAATGGGAGCCGGAAATATCCATATTGCCAACGGCCAGGAATACTCGGTATCGGCGACTCCCGATTCAACTTTAATGGTGATCGGCGGACAAATGAACCTGACTCTTGAAGTGACTCAACCAAAGAATCTGAAAGTCGTTTTTCCACAATTTACAGATACCATTACCCGGAATATCGAAATAGTAGAAACTTCAGCACCCGACACCACCGTTATAAGTGATGAGCGAATTTCCGTAAAACAGGTTTTAAGAATTACTTCATTCGACAGTGGATTGCATTACATCCCACCTATGACATTCGAACTGGCCTCAGCTGACATGCAGGCCAGGGAACGTACCCGCTCCATCGGACTTATGGTCGTTAATCCATTTAAAGAAGTAGATCCACAAAAAGGGATTACTGACATCAAAGCTCCATTGAATACACCTTTCAAATTTTCTGAACTTTACCGCTTTTTGCCATGGATACTTGGCGGACTGGCAGCTGTGCTGCTCATTGGTGCAGGAATATGGTTCTATATAAAACGGCGCAACCCGCTTAATGCCCTGATCAGACAAAAACCCAAAGAGCCGGCTCATGTGGTGGCCCTTCGAAAACTGGATCATATTAAAGAAGAAAAAATATGGCAAAAAGGGCAGATAAAACAATTCCATTCAGATATATCTACGATACTAAGGCACTATATTGAAGATAGATATGGAATTCAGGCGCCCGAGCAGATTACCAGCGAAATTCTGGAATCATTGCGTCAGGTTGACCTTCCGGATGAGAAGGTGACAGAAAAAGTCAGGCAAGTACTTGAACTGTCTGACATGGTGAAATTTGCAAAATTTGAGCCTCTGCCAGACGAAAATGATATTTCACTGATAAACTCTTATTTCTTTGTAAATCAAACAAAGTACGAAGAACTCAAAACACCGGAGGAATCTGTAAAACAAACAGAACAGATCCACAGTGAAAATTAATAACAAGTTAAACAATAAACATACCCCACAGGGATGAACTATACTTTTTTACATCCACATTTTTTCTATCTGCTTTTGATTCTGGCACCCATGATAGGGTGGTATGTCTGGAAGCAAAAAGATCTGAATGCATCCCTTCAGATCTCTTCGCTGAAAGGATTCAGCCGGATCAAAAAATCCCGCAAAACGTATTTGAGGCATTTTCCCTTTGGATTGCGATGCCTGACAATAATATTTCTTGTCGTTGCACTGGCACGCCCGCAATCAACCGACAATCTCAGAGATGTAACCACCGAAGGGATTGACATTATGGTATCACTTGATATATCCGGCAGTATGCAGGCCATGGACTTTAAACCCAACCGGTTGGAAGCAGCTAAAGATGTTGCCACAGAGTTTATTGCAGGCCGTCCCAATGACAAAATGGGACTGGTGATATTTGCTGCAGAGAGTTTCACCCAGTGTCCGCTCACAATTGATCATGCAGTCCTGACTAATCTGATACGGGATGTACAAATCGGAATGTTGCGCGATGGCACAGCCATAGGTTTGGGATTGTCAACCGCGGTAAAACGGATAAAAGACAGTGATGCTGAAAGCAAAGTTATTATTTTGCTAACCGACGGCGTCAACAACCGGGGTGAAATACATCCCCTCACAGCGGCAGAAATTGCCCAAAGCTTTGGTGTTCGTGTTTACACGGTAGGAGTGGGAAGCCACGGCACAGCACCATTTCCTGTTAATACTGTTTTTGGGCAGCAAGTGCAGGACATGGATGTCAAAATTGATGAACCAATGTTACAGGAAATTGCGGATATTACTGGCGGACAATACTTCCGGGCAACTGACAAGACAAAGCTTCGGGAAATCTATGAAGAGATAGATCAGATGGAAAAAACAAAGATCGAAGTCAAAGAGTACAGCAAACGATCTGAAGAATTTTTGCCATTCGCCCTTCTGGCATTGGGATTTTTACTTGCGGAGGTATTACTAAGAAATACCACTTTAAGAAATTTGCCTTAGAAATGCGAACAAATACCCAGATTATCTAATAGAATATATACAAATAATTAAAATCACAGGACTATGTTTCGATTTGGACATCCTGAATATTTATATCTGCTGGCAATTATTCCGGTATTAGCCTTTATGCAGCTTTACTTTCAGTATCAGCGAAAGAAAAAATTGCAGAAATTCGGCAATATGGACCTAATCAGCCACCTGATGCCCGATGTTTCATTCATCCGTCCGGCAGTAAAATTTTATTTATCGTTATTGGCCATAGGTGCCATTATTATAACACTTGCATCACCCCAATTCGGTACAAAACTGGAAACAGTTAAGCGCCAGGGCATCGAATTGATTATTGCACTGGATGTATCAAACAGTATGAACGCGACGGATGTTGAGCCCAGCCGCCTTAGTCGCGCTAAAATGGCTATTGAAAGACTTACAGGACGTTTAATGAATGACCGTATCGGACTTATAGTTTTTGCAGGTGAGGCATATGTACAGCTCCCAATCACCACTGATTATGCATCAGCGAGACTGTTTTTATCGAGTATCAATACCAACATGGTGCCAACTCAGGGAACTGCAATTGGGTCTGCCATCAGACTTGCAACCAATTCATTCAGTCAGCAGGAAGATATCAACCGTGCCATTATTGTGATTACCGATGGCGAAAACCACGAAACCAATGCCATTGATGGAGCCAAAGAAGCTGCAGAAAAGGGCATCAATGTATATACGGTTGGAATGGGTAGCCCTGATGGTGCCCCTATCCCCGTCAGCGCCGACAACCGCAGTAATTTCATGAAAGATCGTGAAGGAAATGTGATCATCACAAAAATGAATGTTAATCTGTTGCAACAAATAGCGGGATCAGGTAACGGAGAGTATATCGCAGCCAACAACATCAGACGGGGCATGAATAAACTGATCGATGAACTCGGTGAACTCGAAAAAGGAGAAATAGAATCTAAGGTTTATTCCGATTATGATGATCAGTTTCAATATCTTGCAGCTCTGGCTTTGCTTATATTACTGATAGAATTTATGATTCTGGACAGAAAAAATAAGTTGCTGAAAAAGATTGACCTGTTTACGTCGTAGAGTTTCGAGTTTTGAGTTTCTGGTTTTCAATTCTCAACCTTAATCTTAACCTTAACCTTTAAAGGATGTTTCGGGTTTCGCGTTCATCACTGTGATGGTGAACTCTGGTTGCAGGTCATTTAATCACTGTAATTGATCCACTGGTAATTGATAATTGATAATTGATCACTGGTAATTGAT
>JBEPWN010000255.1:0-4713 GCA_041642395.1 Marinilabilia sp.
AACCTATTAACCTACTGACCTATTAACCTACTGACCTACTAACCTACTAACCTCCCAGATGACCTAAAAACAACTTATGATACCATTAATAAACTCATTCAATTCGATAATCCTGTTTTTATTGCCCGTACTACTGTTTTTTCCGGACAGCAGTTACGGGCAAATTTACGGCAGGTGCCTGGATGCTCAAACCGGGAATGCCGTTGAAAATGCACGGATTGTACACGCGGAACAAACGATTACCACAACCAGCAGGTCTGGCCACTTTTCATTTAAAAGCGATACCATTAAAAAAATTTCAGTACTGCACCCCGATTACAAAACAATGACGGAAGAGGTATTTCCAAACAGGGAAAACTTCTTTTTACTGACTCCGTCTGACCGGAAAATCGATGAAGTCACTGTTTCTGCACCACTTCTTAATTATCAAAGTAAAAAAGTACCGGCAGGCTTCTCCATTGTGCTAAAAGACACCTTACACCCTTCTATGTCGGCAATCGACATTATAGAACAATCGCCCGGGGTGGTAATGCAGAAAGGCGCACTGAACACCGGTCGTGTAATGATCCGTGGCATTGGCAGCCGCTCACCTTATGCCACAACGAGGATCCGGGCCTACCTGGACGATATTCCTCTCACTTCTGGCGATGGTCATACCACCATTGAAGACCTGGAGATGTATAATATAGCAAGAACCGAAGTTGTGCGTGGTCCTTCATCCGCACTTTACGGAAGCGGCATGGGCGGAATCATTGTGTTTCATCCCGACCATTCCCAACCGTCATCTTTGTCGGTTGATGCACTTACCCAATACGGGCCGTTTGATCAAACCAAAGCATTGATAAGCACAGGCATCCGAAAACAAAGATCAATCATCAAGGCCACGGGATCATATACACAAACCAGTGGATTCAGGGAAAATAATGATTATGAACGATGGAACGGGCAAATCATGCTTCGGCATCTTTTCGGAAGCCATTCCCTGTTTTTTATGGCCAATTACATCAATCTGGATGCACAAATACCCAGTTCTCTTGACCACGAAACTTACATAAATTCCCCCGAAAAAGCAGCGGCCAACTGGAAGGAGGTACAGGGTTTCGAAAGATATGACAAGTGGCTGTCGGGCATAACTTTAAAATCGCATTTTTCTGAAATAATAAAAAACAAGCTATCTCTTTATCTGAACCACATCAACTCATACGAAACCCGGCCCTTCAACATCCTTGACGATAAAATGCTCACTTACGGCATGCGCAATGAATTGACATGGCAAACCGAATATTTTGAAATGATTGCAGGTGGTGAAATTTTCAGCGAACAATACAACTGGAAATTATTTGAAATTATTGATGGCAATGAAGGGGGTTTGTTTGCAAACAACCATGAAACAAGAAGATACATCAATATTTTCGCCAAAACAGACATACCGGTTTTCGATACCTGGAATCTCTCAGCGGGTGTTAATATCCATTATCTGAGATTCAGGCTGGACGATGAATTTACGGATGAGGAAGACGTTTCCGGAACATACAGTTATGATCCGGTGATCTCGCCACGTATCGGTATTACGGGAGAACTATCCGAAAACATGATATTTTTTGCATCGGCCGGTCACGGGTTTTCTGCACCCAGCGTAGAAGAAACACTTTTGCCGGAAGGAAACATTAATCCCGATCTGAAACCCGAAGAAGGAATCAACTATGACACAGGATTAAGAGGCAAAGCACTTAACCAGCGGCTAAACTTCGATTTAACTGCCTATTATGTATCATTGGAAAACCTGCTGGTAACCAAACGGGAAACTGAAGAGATTTTTTATGGCATCAACGCCGGCGAAACGCGTCATTTCGGACTTGAAAGCATGATCAGGGCACATATTAGCCGGGAAACCTCACCAGTTAAAATTGATTTCACCCTTTCGCACACATGGATGGATAATGAGTTCACGGATTTTGTTGATGAAGGCAATGATTATTCAGGCAATCAGTTGCCGGGTATTCCCGATCATTATTTCCGCGGAGCCCTGCTTGCAACAACCTCAGGCAATTCTCACCTCCGTCTGGAATGGAATCATTCCGGTATGATGTACCTTAACGATGCAAATACAAAACAATATGGCGGCCACCATCTGTTTCACCTGAAAGCTTCTCAGATAATAAAAACCGGTAATGGGATGACATGGGAGTGGCAAGGTGGAATCAATAATGTGTTTGACCAGCATCATGCTTCTATGGTTTTGGTTAATGCCCCTTCATTTGGTGGAAGCGCACCAAGACATTATTACCCGGGAGCTCCCAGGAATGCCTACATGCGACTGATACTGAAACTCACAAAGTAATTTCAGCCTGGAGATATGTAACTCCCTTTCCGCCTATTTCCACGCGGTCACCATTGTAACGGCATTGAAGAATGCCGCCACGCCGAGAAACCTGCATGGCTGAAAGTTCCTTTTTGTCAAGTCGCCCGGCCCAATATGGCACTAAAACAGTATGAGCTGATCCCGTTACAGGATCCTCAGGGATACCTAGTTGTGGTGCGAAAAAACGCGAAACAAAATCTGTCCCGTTACTTCCGGGAGCAGTAATAATGATCCCTTCCGCATCCAGCTTCTTAATCGCATCGAGATTGGGACTCGCATTGCGTACATACTCTTCGTCATTGAACACCAACAAATAATCGGCACTTCCTTTTAAAACATCCACCGGAGCACGATCAAAGCAACTACGGATCAAATCATTACTCTCAACTAATTGAGGAGCATCAGAAGGAAAATCAAGCAGGTAAAGATCCCCGCTGCAGCGAACAGACAAAGTGCCACTCCGTGATTTAAATTCAATGGAAGCATCCGGATGAGACAGGTGACGAAATAAAACGTGCGAAGAGGCAAGAGTAGCATGTCCACAAAGATTCACCTCTACTGAAGGTGTAAACCACCGGATATGATACCGGCTGCCATCCGGCACAATAAAGGCTGTCTCGGAAAGATTGTTTTCAAGAGCAATATTTTGTAATACATCGTCGGGCAACCATTCATTAAGAAGTACCACCGCTGCCGGATTACCACCGAATACATGATCGGTAAAGGCATCCACCTGATAGAGTAATAGTTTCATACAGAATTATATAAACATTTTAATCATCAATAGTTCATTAAAAAAAGTCTAAACGCAGAGTAATCCTTCGCTAAAGCTATGGATTCTAAAAGACGCCATGACGCAAAGCAATTATTATCAGGGAGTTGAAAATTAATATTCATCAACAAATAAATAGCTCTTTACCAGGCGTTTGCAAAAGATTAGCGGACTAATGAATCAACAACAGTAGATTTTAATCCACTACACCCAATCTGTAAATTTTATCTGATGCAGCCAATCCATTTGGATTACAACCTGGCTTACCCTCAGGGATGGCTATGCCAAGGTCATTATAATGAGTTTCCCACACAGGATGGAAACTCCCCCCGGGATGGTTTTTGAATGTCATCGGCTCCAACACAAAAACAGAGTCGGGTGCAAAAGCCCACCATACCAGCTCACTGCAATAATATCCTTCATCATCAATAATGTAAGAGAAATTATACGGCTCTCCTATGGCTGATGAAGCCAGACTGACAGCCCTACTCACAATATCATTAGATCCATGTTTTAACCGGAAGGCTTCCACATAAAATCTGTCCCCATTTTTGTCATACATAAATGAATCCAGAGGTTGTATGCAAACACCCAATACTCCTTCGGCATGAATAACATTTACCTCACCATCGATAACCTGCACCAAACCCACGTGCGAAAAATGATTGTCATCTCCTGTTTGTGTGACATCATCAATAGCGCCGGATAAACCCGATAAATTTTCACCCCGAAACAGCAAATCACCTGTTTTGAAATGAAAATCTTCTGTGCTGCTACACCCTGACATAAAAACAATAAAAACAGTACCGGTAATTATATAAATGAGTAAACCCAATAGTTTGATCCGGATAATCTTCATACATATTAATTTGTTTCATCAAAAAATTAATCAGTTAGAAAATCTTCTCTGGCCGGATTGAAAACATCAATCAGAATTCCGGCTTCAACGCAAAGAACACCATGAATTTCATTGGGAGAAACATAAAAGGAATCACCAGCTCTCAATGTTTCAATTTGTTCACCTATGGTCACTTCAAAAACACCTGAATCGACATAAGAAGTCTGACGATGAGGGTGATGATGCGTTTTACCAATTGATCCTTCCTCAAAAGACACTTTTACCATCATAATCTGGTCATCGTAAGCCAATAACTGACGTGAAACACCTTCATCCACATCTTCGAAAGGAATTTTTTCTGAAATAAAAAAAGATTGACTTTCCATAATGAAAACTATATTTTTAATGTGCAATAAATTTAAGATTGAAGTATAAAGCTGTTATGTCTTTTGATAATTTTTAAAAACCACTTCACAATAGACCAATAGACTTTGAGATTTAAGATGAATCGCATAATGTTGATAATCTCATTATTAACACGAATAAACCCAGGCCTATAGTAAAGCTCTTTGAATCTCATCCCTGGCAATGAATATTTACAAGCATATTCATAGAAATTCAATAGTCCGTTAAAAAAAAGCTTAAACGCAAAGTAATCCTTCGCTGAAGCTACGGATTCTGAGAGACACAAAGACGCAAAGTTTTTATTATCAAAGAGTTGAAGTAATTCATTGTTATTTT
>JBEPWN010000256.1:0-4702 GCA_041642395.1 Marinilabilia sp.
TCTTTTCGGCGAAGCCGAAAAGCAACCCCTCCAACCCACCACAACGCTGTAAAACAGGTCATTGCGAGTGAAACGAAGCAATCTAAAGGTGGATTAAAGTATTCTCCGGATATTAGTTATTGCATTAATAATATCCTAAACCACCACTAATTATTTATAGGTGAGCTAAATAATATGACAACGCAAAATTAAACTACAGCCAATAATAATTAACACATAACTGAATCAATAAAACTCAACCAATCATGCAAGACATAAAAAAAATATGCGAAGAAACAGTCAAGATTGCCCGTGAAACAGGACAATTTGTAAAGCAATACCGACTTGAAAACAAACCAACGGTTGAAACCAAAGGTCGCAACGACTTTGTGACACAGATCGACAAAGCATCTGAACAAAAACTGGTGGAAGCCCTGGGTAAATTACTTCCTGAATCGGGTTTCATTGCAGAAGAAAATACATCCGAAAAAGTTGGATCTGTTTACAACTGGATCATAGACCCAATCGACGGTACCACCAATTTTATTCATGGCCTTTATCCATATGCGATCAGCATCGCATTAAAAGAAAACGATAAAATTGTAGCCGGAGTGGTTTATGAAATGGGAATGGACGAATGTTTCTATGCCTGGGAAGGGGGACCTGCATACTTAAACGGTCAGGAAATTCATGTATCCGAAACATCGGATGTAGCCAGCAGCCTGATTGCCACTGGATTTCCATACACCAATTACAGTCTGATAGCCAACTTCATGGAAACACTCGATTTTTTCATGAAAAACAGTCACGGACTGAGACGTTTGGGATCGGCAGCAGCAGATCTGGCGTATGTGGCATGCGGCCGTTTCGACGCATTCTACGAATACAATCTGAAATCGTGGGATGTGGCCGCCGGAGCATTTATAATACAACGGGCCGGCGGAAAAGTATGTGATTTCAAAGAAGGTGACGATTATCTGTTTGGTGGAGAAATTGTAGCCACCAATAGCAACATGTCTGCTGAAATGCGGGACGTAATCGGTAAAATAATGACCAAATAAATGGAAAAACTGTCTTATTACATCTGGTATCCTCTTTTATGGCTGATCGCCTGGGTGCCATTTCCTGTTTTATATCTCCTCTCAGATCTTTTATATTTTCCTGTTTCCTGGTTTGGGTATCGTCGGAAAGTGATTTTGGGTAATCTGGAAAAAGCGTTTCCGGATCAATCTCCACAATGGCGAAAAGAAATTATGCATAAGTTTTACCGGCATTTCTGCGATCTTTTTGTGGAGACGCTGAAATTGCAACACATGTCGAATAGGGAAATAAAGAAGCGCGTCACTGTTTCAAACATTGAAGCCATGCAGAATGCCCAGGAAAATGGACTTGACATCATTGCAATATCAGCGCACTATGGCAACTGGGAATATATACCCCCCGCCATCAACCTGCACTTATCAACTGTTTGTTGCAGTGTTTACCGTCCACTCAAAAGCAAACGATTCGATCGTTATATGCTGGAATTAAGATCCCGTTTTGGCACACTCAACGTCAGCATGAAAAACACGCTGCGCAAGGTGGCAGAATTTAAACGAAGCAAAACCCATTTTGTATTGGGCCTGATATCGGATCAAAGTCCATCCAGAGTTGACATACAATACTGGACCACTTTTTTAACACAGCCAACACCGATACTGATGGGTCCCGAAAAAATATCAAAACTGGCCAAAGGCAAACCCGTTTTTGTTGGTATAAGAAAGCGCCGTCGTGGGCATTATCATATAGATGTCATTGAATTTCCGGGTGATGTAAACGAGGCCGCAGAATACGAAATCACCGAATGGCATGTGAGGCAACTGGAAAAGTACATTCTGGACCAACCTGAATTTTGGCTCTGGTCACATAAACGGTGGAAATATCAGAATGAATATTATAAAAAACAACCATCATAATGCCCGAATCCAATCTAAAACCAGGAAAAACAGCGGTCGTAATCCTCAACTGGAATACATGTGATCTGTTGAAGCGCTTCCTCCCTCCGGTAATAAAAAACTCTCAACATCCCGATGTGGAAGTGGTCGTGGCTGACAACGGATCAACAGATGGCTCCACGGAAATGATAAAAAAGGAATTTCCCGAAGTCAGACTGATTGAACTTGACAGAAACTATGGATTCGCAGGAGGTTACAACCTGGCACTCGAATCAATCGATGCTGAATATTCGGTGCTTTTAAATTCTGATGTGGAACCGGCAATCAACTGGCTGCCCCCGATGATCCAACTGATGAACAGTAATCCCGAAATTGCAGCTTGCGTACCCAAAATAAAGGCACTGGATCAACGCGAAAAATTTGAATATGCCGGTGCAGCCGGTGGATTTATCGATAAATGGGGTTATATTTTTTGCAGAGGACGGATTTTTGACAACATAGAAGAGGATCATCATCAGTATGATACACCTGGACAAATTTTCTGGGGAAGTGGAGCGGCACTCATGGTGCGTACCAATCTTTTTAACGAATCGCAGGGGCTGGACAATGATTTTTTTGCCCATATGGAAGAGATCGACTGGTGCTGGCGGATGAAAAATCAGGGGCATCATATCTGGTATGTACCTGAAAGCGAAATTTATCATCTGGGTGGAGGTACACTTAATGTTATCTCACCACGGAAAACGTATCTGAATTTCCGCAATAATCTGTTCATGCTGCATCGCAATCTGCCGGCTACATATTTTCGACGCACCCTGCTCATCCGGCTTCTGCTGGATGGGGTGGCGGCTTTTAAATTCCTCCTTTCAGCAGAATGGAACAACTTTACAGCTGTATTCAAAGCCCACAAAGATTATTTTAAGAGTCTGAATCACCTGAAAACAGAAAGAGCTTCACTTGTGAAAAAAATCAAAAAAGAAGATCATGCTGAGATCTATGGCGGCAGCATCGTTTTTGATTTCTTTCTGAAGGGAAAGAGAAAATTTTCTGACCTGAAATTTTAGATAATAGCATTTTATTCTGTAAAGCCCTGGCAAGGGCGTCCGTATGGTAACATACGACACACAGGAGTTCTACACTTCAAGCCCCGGCAGGGGTGCCCGTATTTAGAATTTAAATTTGCGAGAAGGGACGCCACTGCCGTGGCTTAGGGGGGATAACGCGGGGCCTTTTCTACCATACGATCGCCCCACTCCGGGGGCTGCAAGGATAAATCCTTGAAGACTTAAATTACAACACATCAACAACTGCCTCCAGCCGGTTAGCCCGGCTCCCCTTTACAAGTACCAACGCATCATTTACCTTCGCTTTCTTCAAAGCCTCTTTTAAACTTTCCGTATCATTATACCAATGAAAACGCTCATCCCGTGGCACTATATCTTTAAACTCAGAGCCGGTTAAATAACATTCCGAAAAATCAAACTTCAATATACTTGAAATCAATTGTTGATGCTCCTGCCCACTTTCGGCACCCATTTCTTTCATACTGCCCAAAACCAAAATCTTGTTGGGATGATCAATCGCACTGAAATTATCCAGAGCCACCTTCATACTTGAAGGATTTGCATTATAGGCATCCAGTAATATCCGGTTACGACCGGAATCATAATACTGCGAGCGATTGTTTTTGGGAACATAATTCTCAATGGCCTCTTTAACCAATTCTTCCTCCACTCCAAAATAATGACCAACCGACGCAGCAGCCAATACATTTTCAAGATTATACCTACCCATCAGGCAGGTGCTTATGGGCATATGGGAAACCCTTGAGGTTGTCAGCTCAAAAGACAGCAAGGGTCCGGCCGAAACGCCGGTTGCTTTTACCACAGCGTCATCAGCAGTTCCATATCCAATCCATGGATAATCACCAACCATTTGACGCAACCACTCATTATCCACATTCAAAAATATTTCCCCACCCTCATTTTTCAGAAAAGAATAGAGCTCACCCTTTCCTTTTCTCACACCTTCCTCTGAACCAAAACCTTCGAGATGCGCTTTTCCCACATTGGTAATAAGCCCATGATTGGGAAGTGCAATTTTGCACAAGCCCTCAATTTCACCAATGTGATTGGCACCCATTTCCACCACAGCTATTTGAGTTCCGGGGGGCATTGATAACAACGTAAGAGGGACTCCAATATGATTATTAAGATTTCCCCGGGTAAACCAGACCTTATATTTAACGCCAAGCACAGAGGAAATGAGTTCTTTGGTGGTGGTCTTACCATTGCTTCCTGTAATGGCAATAACCGGTATCTGGAGTTGCATTCGGTGGTAACGGGCCAGACTCTGGAGCGTCTTTAAAACATCAGGCACCCATAAACAACCGGGACTCTCAGTTAATTGGTCATCATCAACAACAGCGAGTCGGCATCCTTTATTCAGAGCTTCCAATGCAAATTTATTGCCATCAAACCTGTCCCCTTTCAACGCAAAAAAGATACTTCCAGGGCTCAGTTTCCGGGTATCGGTACTGACTTTACCTGTTTCCAGAAATATCTCATACAATTGATCGATGTTCTCATTCATAAGCCTATGCACTAAAAAGGCCGGAGATAAATCCCCGGCCTCCTGTATAACTATAATGAAATTTCAAATCTTCTATTTCTCTTTGGCAGGTGTTCCGACGCGGGTCATTGCACACCGGAAACCAATATCATCGCGGGACTCGCGTTCGTCAAGAAAGCGACGAGTTCCGGGACTGAGCCAATATGCACGGTCTCTCC
>JBEPWN010000257.1:0-4695 GCA_041642395.1 Marinilabilia sp.
TTTCTTTTGAGGCTTTTCTTTGGGTTTTACCGAGGCAAATTCGCCTTTCTCTTTTAATACCTTCAGGGTTTCCTGCTGAGTCAGATTCTCCACCTGCCGTTCCAAATCATTTTAATGACAGGGATGAGCACCGCCTTATCATCAAAGAAATCATTGGTTTTAAAGCTATTATCACGAAAAAACCTATTGGCTTTGATCTTTATCAGTTCGCTGGTCGGTTCAAAAAGCCTGAAAGGTTTATCTTTCCGGTAAAGGATAATCTGAACATGCCAGTTGACATCAAGATCAGAAGTGGAGAATTTATTGAGATATTCCTTGGTATTGGGCACCAAACGTCCATTGAACAATTCACGGGCCAGGCCGTCCTGTCCCATCTCCACCACCAAAAACAAACAAAAATAGTTGCTGTCATTAATAATGTGTAAATTTACATCCGGCGATTTGGCTCGCGGACCAGCAGCATCCAAAAAAGCAAGATATATCCTGGGATTGTTATCATCATGGTGTTCCTCAATAAAACCTTCATCACTGGTTTCCGTGTCTGTTTCCCGGAGGGTTTCGGATGCCATGCCACCGGCTGCTTCGACTTCGTCCTTGCTATCAGGTTTTTCCTGAGACCGTTCTACCACAACCACTTCATTAACAGGCATAGGCACTTCAAATCCAATTTCATCTTCCACGTAAATGATATCTTCTTCCACACGTGTTACTATTCCACCACCCACATCATTTAAAAAACGAACTTTATCGCCAATTTTTATATCTGTATTTTTCATATCTGAATTTTATTTTTACAAAGTTAAGATGTTTAACGGTTCTTTGGCAATCTAACGAGAACAGATACGCACAGATGTTTGCTCATCTCGGAAACAAAAGCCTTCGGTCATTGATAAATCTTCTCCGAAACAATTTGAATAAAATCATTAAATTTGCATCCGAAAACTCAATAGATCGTTAGATTATTAGATGTTAGATGGATTATATCATATTCTAAAACAACCTCTTAACATTCTAAACATTTAAAATTTAACCAATTGATCGTTAGGTAAATACAAAAATTTAACGGACTATTAATAAATCGCTTGAGCCAGAAACAAACACCATTAAAACAAACCCTTTTTAACGGGATTCAGAAATTTTTTATGAATATTTCAATTGATCAGTTTGATTACAATTTGCCACCGGAGCGAATTGCAAAATACCCACTACCGGAGCGCGACCATTCCAAATTATTACATTATAAATCAGGAACCATCAGCGATCACCAATTTAATGAATTGCCAGATTTGGTGCCACCTGATGCCATGATGATTTTCAACAACACAAAAGTAATTCGTGCACGTCTGCCCTTTCAAAAAGTAACCGGAGCACGAATTGAGATTTTTTGCCTGGAACCTGCCGAGCCTGCCGATGTGGCCATGGCCTTTGAACAAAACAGAGAAGTATCCTGGAATTGCATGGTGGGCAATCTGAAAAAGTGGAAAGAAGGTACGCTTAAAACCCTGGTAGAAATTAATGATTCTTCCATCCTTCTGGAAGCACAGAAAATCACTAAAACAAACGACGGTTATACCATCCGTTTTACATGGGACAATCCTGAATTTACATTTTCAGAATTAATGGAAGCGCTTGGCAAAACTCCCATCCCACCATATCTGGAACGCGAATCAGAAGAGATCGACACTGAAAGATATCAGACGGTATATTCACAAAAACAGGGCTCAGTGGCTGCTCCCACAGCAGGACTGCATTTCACCCCGGTTATAATGGAAAATCTGACAAAAAAAGGTGTGCAGTTTCAAAACCTCACACTCCATGTGGGGGCCGGAACATTCCGCCCGGTAAAAAGCAATACCATTTCCGACCATGAGATGCATACTGAGCATTTCCAGATTTCATTGGAAGCATTAAAAGCACTAAAAGACCACCAGGGCCCTAAAATTGCAGTGGGAACCACTTCGCTTAGAACTTTGGAATCGCTTTACTGGGCCGGTGTAATGGCATCTCTCAAAAAACCATTCAACCATATTGAGCAATGGACTCCCTATAATAATGAAGGAAATCTGACGTTCACAACAGCGATTGATAATCTCATTAAAATGGTTGAAATAGAAGGAAAAGTATATTTCCAGGGTTCAACAGCCATTATCATTGTTCCCGGCTATCAGATACGTGCAATTGATGCCATTGTAACGAACTACCATCAGCCCCGCAGTACACTTTTGTTACTGGTGGCAGCTATGGTAGGCGGCAATTGGAAAAAAATATACTCACATGCACTGAGAAACAATTACCGCTTCCTTAGCTATGGTGACTCTTCACTTTTATGGTGCTCAAATCTCCCCTGATTTCCGTTTAAGCAGTTCTTCCTCCAAAATTGTTTCCACATCGGCTGCGCAGGAGCCGCAAACAGTGGCTGCATCGGTCTCGTCCTGAACTTCTTCAAATGTTTTAAGATTTTTTTCACGGATTGCCCTGATGATATCAGCTTTCGTCAATTGAAGGTGCCGGCATACTATTTCATTTTCTTCAAAATCGCTCATAGTTATTTTTTATCAATGATTGTATTTTGACTAAACCATTTTATGGAAGGAAAAGTTTAACAAGAGTTTAGAGTTGAGTGTTTCGAGTTTTGAGTTTCTTGTTTCTTGTTTCGGGTTTCTTGTTTCGGGTTTAAGTTTAGTAAATTTCTACTAGCCTACTAGCCTAATTACCTACTGGCCTACTTGGCTTCAGGTTTTGCATCGCGTTGGATGAGGCGTAAATTGCGAACCAGGGGAAGAAGTGTTAAATTAGTCACAATTACTTCTGTTATTTCTTAAATAGGCAATATCCATGGGTTCACTGATTAGTTTGCTAATAATATTCGTATTATCGGTATTAATTACCAAAATAGCTTCGCAGGCATTAATGCACACAGGCCTGTCAAAAGATGCATCAAAATTTCAGGCTCGTTCTGCATTTACAGGAGTGGGGTTCACTACATCTGAAGCCGAAAAGATAGTTAACCATCCAGTCCGCCGTCGTATAATAATGGCATTAATGCTAATTGGTAACATTGGTATTATCTCGGCCATGGCATCATTGATACTCACATTTGTCAACCCAGACAAACAAAATATTGATAACATTATACGGATAGGTATCATAATTGGCAGTCTGGCTATTCTTTACGCGCTGACAAAAAGCAAATGGGTTGAAAACACAATCGCCAAAATCATCGATAAAGCACTCAACCGCTTTACAAGCATTAATGTCAAAGATTACATTGAACTTCTGGACTTACAAGGCGATTATGAAATAAATGTACTTAATGTGAACAAGGAAAGCTGGCTGTCCGATAAAAAGATAAGAAATCTGGGATTAAGAGAAGAAGGAATAATCATTATCGGCATAAAACGCAAAAACGGAGCATATATTGGTTCACCTCATGCCGACACCAAAATAACAGCAACTGATCAGCTAATTGTTTATGGTCGTGAAAAAGCGTTGAGAAATTTAGAACACCGGAAACATGATCTCGCCGGAGATCAAGAGCATAAAAAAGCAAAAGAATCACAATCCATTGAAATGAAAAAACAAGATGCGATGGATAAGCAATCATTTCAATGACATATAATTCCTCCTTTTAAAACACCTGATGTCTCACTATTAAATCATTGTCAGGCCAAATAAGAGAAAATACGGGGTTAACAGAAATGACTTCCATATTTTTTCACGGTAATTTCCATGAATTGGAACAATTTTTGATAATTTAGCATCGATTGAAAAAAATCATCTGATGCTGTAATTATTTACAGAAACCGGATATAATTTAATACTCTAAATACAAAATCTTTTAGTACTCATGGATCAAACTGTAGATATTAAAGAGCTAAATGAGCGCATCAAGCAGGAAAGCTCGTTTGTTGATTTGCTGACCCTCGAAATGAATAAAGTTATTGTTGGTCAGAAACACTTAATCGAAAGCCTGTTAATAGGCCTTTTGTCGGATGGTCACATTCTATTGGAAGGTGTTCCCGGGCTGGCAAAAACACTTGCCATTACAACGCTTTCGAAGGCCGTCAGCGCAGACTTCAGCCGCATTCAGTTTACTCCTGACCTACTGCCTGCTGACTTGTTAGGTACTATGATCTACAGTCAGAAAAAAGAAGAATTCATGGTTAAGAAAGGTCCTGTCTTTACCAACTTTGTTTTGGCCGATGAAATAAACCGGGCTCCGGCAAAAGTTCAGAGTGCATTGCTGGAGTCGATGCAGGAACGCCAGGTCACCATTGGTGACCAAACCTATCCCCTGCCAAACCTATTTCTGGTAATGGCAACTCAAAACCCCATAGAACAGGAAGGAACATACCCGTTGCCAGAGGCACAGGTTGACCGTTTTATGCTAAAGGTAATCATCGATTATCCTCAAAAATCAGAAGAGCAACTCATTATACGTCACAATCTGGCACAGCAATTCCCGCAAGCCAGCAGCATCATCAGTCCCGATGACATTCTACGTGCCCGACAAGTGGTAAAAGATGTTTATATGGACGAAAAGATTGAGAAATACATCATTGACATTGTTTTTGCAACCAGGTTTCCCGAGCAATACGGACTGGAAAAATTCAAGGATATGATTTCGTATGGTGCCTCACCACGTGCCAGCATCAATCTTTCAATGGCTTCCAAAGCCTATGCTTTCATTAAACG
>JBEPWN010000258.1:0-4683 GCA_041642395.1 Marinilabilia sp.
ATACTTAAGGCGAAAGGCTAAGTTAAAGGCTGGCCCACCTGCCAGTATTGATGTGCAGACAAATCTTGAGCAATTAGTTCCGCTATTTATAAAGGGGCCATAAGGAATCGGGCTGTCAGCTTGCAACTGACTTGCTTTATTAAATGATCTTTCAAAGCTGACCGGACAGTATGCCGCATGCAAATCACCGGCCCCATGGCATTCATCGTTTGACTGTAATTCAGTGAGTATCTCATTAAAATTCTCGATTCTCAATCCGTCTTCTGAGAGTATGGCAGGTGTTTCAATCTTTAATCCGGGGTCGGTGGTCTCACTACGCACTCTTCCGTATTGAAAAGGGCTGTGATATCTTCCGAAATCAAAATAATGACACTTCCTGGTCTCGGCATTTACCAATACCAATGCGGCATGCCCAACATGATAAAAACGATTTTTACTGATCTTAAAAAAATTGGTTATTCCATCATACCATGATCCTGGTTGTTTGCAATAAGTCTGTGGCCAGGCAAGAGCAATGGCAATTCCTGTAAATGAATTATGCTTTGGCATTCCGCGCGTAATTTGAATTTTCTAATTTTTTGGCTTCTGAAATAAAATTTTCGAAAAACTGATCCAGATCTGAATGTTTTAGCTCTCCATTGGTCGCAACAAACCTGATAACCAGTTCCCCGTTAATATGACTGAAGTTTACGATTGATTTTCCCTTCTTCCGTAGTTCTTCCCTTAGTCTCAGATTAAAATCATCCAAATCGGCTTGATAATGCGGCTGATAGCGAAAACAAACGGCAAAGGACTGCCGGGCAGCTATCAGTTCAAGCGATTTGTAATTATTCACCACTTTTTCAGCATATTGGGCCATGTCAATCAGGTTGTCAATCCTGTTTTCGTAACCTTCCAAACCAAAGTATTTCCAGGCAAACCAAAGTTTAACAGCATCTACTCTTCGTCCACACTGTATGGATTTTTCACCCAGATCTTCATTTTGATCCAGCTGATGATACAAATAATCTGTGTTGATATCAGTGATATTGTGTTTTAACGTTCCTTTTTCCTTTACCAGTAAAGCTGAGCAAATAAGGGGAATGTTCATGACTTTGTGGGGATCCCAGACAAAGGAATCTGTCTTTTCAAGGCCTTTCAACAGATGCCGGTGTTTTTTACTCAGAAGCAATGAACCTCCAAAAGCACCATCGGCGTGCAGCCAGATATTGTGTCGTTCACATATTTCGGACATTTCTTCTATCGGGTCATAAGCGCCAAAAAGTGTGGTGGCACATGTGGCAACAACAAAAAATGGCCGCTCACCGTTTTTTAAACACTGATCAATCTCTTTCTCCAATTCGGAGAGGATCATTACTCCATTTTCATCCGACTTGACTTTGACCACATTTCCGGCCCCAATGCCTAATAAATTTGCAGCCGTTTCAAACGAATAATGGGCATGTTCATTGATGAAGGCCTTAAGTTTCAGCTTTTTGTCATAACCACTGACCCTGCTTTCAGGATAAAGACGATTGCGTGCCGAAAACATTGCAATCAGGTTTCCGTTGCTGCCTCCGCTCACAAAAATTCCTTCCCCCTCCGAATAACCGGCATAACTATTCATTAAGCCGATCATTTCCTTTTCTATTACCGTAGCAACCGGAGCAACTTCATATGTAGACATGGAAGTGTTTGTGGCAATGGTGAGTATTTCACCAATAAAAGCAGGAAGGTTAAATCCGGAATATAACTGATTAAAAAATTGTTTATTTCCTGTACTTACAGAATAATCAAGATAATGGTCTATCAAATGCAAGAATTCATCTTCCGATACCCCTTTTGTTTCGATATGATAATTGATGCTTTCACTAAGTTCTGTTGGATTTCTGAAATCTACAGTAAGTTGTTCCTCTGTATCTTGTATTTGTAAATAATCCCTTATTTTTCTTATGCTTTTGTCTAAAAGCTTTGTATTACCCATGTTTTTTTTGTTTTCAAATCTCAATACTGTACGGATTCAACTCAAATATTGTTCCATATGTTTGTATATAATGGCTGAAAAATGCGAATAACCACAAATACATTGTATTCTCAGTCACTGAGAACGTTTGGCTTTTCCCATTTACAAATGAAAAAGAATGATAAGTTAAACCTGAGTTTGAGCGATAGGAGTTGAGTGGAATCCTTGCTCTCTGCCTTGCCGGTTATCAGCAAAAATATGAGTTAAAAAAGATCATATAAAAAAGGCGACCTGGTATTTGCCAGACCGCCTTGTTTGTATAGGAACCGCACCAGTCGGATTATTTAAACTCCTGACGACAGGATTTGAGTACATCCATTAAGCGGGGATCCTCCGTGTCCGAAGACAACCCGAAGGTTGAGGCCTGCCCTTTTAACAGATAGTTTTACTCGGTAATTTAGTAGTGTTGAGTTTAACAATCAATAAAACCAGTGCGGTGTTTCTTTTTCAAAGATCTCGTATTACAAAAATAACTTAATGTGATAATCTTTGCAAGTTTTCCGACATATTTAACGATTGTTTTTTCGATTAAACTCTTGATTATACTGAAGACCAGGGTGTAACCCAAAAAAGAATCTGTGGTTCTAAATAAAACTTTTTTAATAGATTTTGGGTAGATTTGCCCTTTGTTATGAGTCAGATTCCAAGATATTCAATCGTTGACATCGAAACCACAGGAAGCAAAGCAGGGGTGGGGCGTATTACCGAAATAGCCATCTACGTGATGGAGGGTCATGAATTGGTGGATGAGTTTGCCACGCTTATCAATCCGGAATGCACCATCCCTACCTATATCAGTCGTCTGACAGGTATTACCGATGATATGGTAGCCGATGCACCCCGTTTCTTCGAGGTTGCACGCCGAATTGTGGAAATTACCGATCACACCATTTTTGTAGCTCATAATGCACCATTTGATTACAATTTCTTAAAAAAAGAATTTGAAAACCTTGGCTACGACTATGTTCGCGATGTATTATGTACCGTGCGCCTTTCCAGAAAAATTATCCCCGGACACCCTACCTACAGTCTCGGACGTTTGTGCGATGCACTTGGCATTCCGTTGTCGAATCGTCACAGAGCTGCCGGAGATGCTCATGCAACGGTCCTTTTGCTTCAACATTTGATGGTGAAACAGGGAGCATACATTTTTCCGCAGGAAGAATTCGATGCACGCGGACTGAACCCCGCTTTGAACATGAAAAAAATTAACGATCTGCCTGTCGGTACCGGGATCTACTTTTTTCATAATGCTGCCAACGATGTTATTTATATCGGAAAGAGCCGGAATATCCGTAAAAGGGTTTTTTCACATTTGTCGGCCAAGGGAAAACGCAACTTGCAGATGAAAGAACAACTGGTGGATGTGAGTTATGAAATTACCGGTAGTGAACTGGTTGCTTTGCTGAGAGAATCGGACAATATTAAACAACAAAAACCGCTTTATAACCGTGTCGGCCGTAATTCCCGCTTCAACTGGGGCATTTTTGCTTTTTCCGACCGCCGGGGATATCAGCGTTTTTTTATTGATCGCATCAACGGCGGTCCCAGCCAGCCATTGGATGCATTTTCAACCAGGGAAAATGCCATCAAATCTTTGTCCGCATGGGTTGATGAATATGATTTATGTCATCAACTCTCGGGTTTGGAAAACAAATCGGGAACATGTTTTAAATATTCGGTACACCAATGCAATGGAGCCTGTAATGGGGATGAGGACACCCAGAAATACAATGCCCGGGTGCAGAAATTGCTTGAAAAATTAAATTTCTCTGCTTCCAACTTTGTGATATTTGACGACGGAACAACTCCCGATGAAAAATCGTTTGTCTGGATTGAAAAGAATGTCCTGAGAGGCTACGGCTGGCTTTGCAAAGAGGATGTCATCACAAATCCATCACAACTGGAAGAACATATTTCCGGGGGCACAGACAATAGGGATACCCGGCAAATTATACGCACCTGGCTTCGAAGTAAAACCAACAGTAAAATTAAAGTGCTTAAGTATTGAGATTGGTCCGTTTTACTAATCCGTATGGGAATATCATCTAATAAGGAAATTAAAATATTTAAAACCAACTGATTATGTGATTGTGTTAGTCTGTTGAATATGTCGCAAAAGGACTATCAAGCTTACCTTTAAGCTTTTAGCTTTGAGCCACTTTTTTCTTCCCCGCGACTGGTTTACTTTTACCTAACTAACCTTTTCTCCATGGAAAATATCCGGATCCCCGCTGAATTGATCGTATGGGAAAAACTCCCTGATTGGCAAACCTTATATCCTCAATGGTATAAAAAGCTTTGGGATTATATTTCTTAATGGTTTCCGTGGCATGCCGGAAGTTTGAACGCTTAATAATACAGTATATTACCATTACCTGCCCCCGCGAGCCATAGGCATCATTCCAAGTCACACCAAATCCTTCATCTGAGAGTTTACGGGCCAGTTCCATGCCCGACTTTTGGGTGATAATCTGAAGATTAACATATCCCAACGCAAGCTTTTCTTCAATAATGAGCCCGATATAATTACCCACCGCAAACCCTGCCGAATAGGCAATGAAATAGAACCAGTTGTCAAGGTTTTCAAAAATTTTGGTCATTGCCAATAACCATATAAAAATTTCAAAAAAACCCAATAAAGGAGCCAGAAATTTTAATCCTTTCGAAATAAAAACAAT
>JBEPWN010000259.1:0-4674 GCA_041642395.1 Marinilabilia sp.
ACCCTAGCATTTCTTTTGTCCGCACGGGCAAAGCTCCTTCTTTGTATGTGTTTGTGTCAAGATTAAAAAGCCTTTTTATTACAAGGTTGTCTTGATCCAGGATTCGATCGTTCATTTTGGCACGATAGTCCCTGAATTCACTTATTTGATTATCCATTTTTATAATTTAATATATTTTAATTTTTCTGTCAAATTGAACCTGACAATTACAGCGTGTATGGGCCGCATATTTTCAGGAATAAAAAAGCATAAAATATTTTTCAGATATTTTTATGTTTTATCGTCTGCAAATTCTATCCGGCACCCCATGTTTTAATGAAATATTTTTTAGCTTGTCCAGGTTATCTGAATCTGTGGCTCCGGAATGAATAATAATTTGTTTTGAGAGGGCTGGTATATAGAGGACAAATTTAATGTTTATGGGTCACTTCCCCAAGCAAATGAGTTTTAAGTGATTTCTTATTTTTGTTAAAAAAATTGGGCTGTTGGTTGTTTTTGGAGATTTATGCTTTTTTGTAACTTTGTTTTAACAATAGTTAGTTAAACTTTTACAAGATGGCAGGACACAGTAAATGGGCAAATATAAAGCACCGAAAAGGTGCACAAGATGCCAAAAGGGCTAAGATGTTTACGCGCATTGCAAAGGAGATTCAAGTGGCTGTTAAGGAAGGAGGAAGCGACCCTGAAACAAATCCCCGTCTCAGGTTGGCCATTCAAAGCGCGCGATCGGTTAATATGCCCAAAGATAATATAAACCGTGCTATTACGAAAGCTTCTGAAATGGGAGGAGAGAGTTTTCAGGAAATCTCTTTCGAAGGTTACGGACCTGGTGGTGTGGCCGTTTTTCTGGAATGCATGACAGATAATAACAACCGCACGGTGGCCGGCGTGCGTTCAATTTTTAATAAGCATGGCGGTAGTCTTGGAACAAAAGGTTCTCTGAGTTTTATCTTTGATCGTAAAGGGGTTTTTCAGATTGTGAAAAAAGCTGATATGGATTTGGATAATCTGGAACTGGAGCTCATTGATGCCGGTGCTCAGGAAATTGAGAAAGATGAGAATCTTATTTTTGTTACAACCGGTCTTGAAGATTTTGGACCTGTTCAAAAGAAACTTGATGAAATGAACATTCAGATTGAAGAAGCTGGTTTGTATCTAATACCAAACATTTACAAGAAAGTCGATCTCGAAACGGCAAAGAAATTTTTGTGGATGATTGATGCGTTTGAAGATAACGAGGATGTTCAGAATGTTTTTCACAACCTTGAAATAACCGGTGAATTAGCCGGAAAGCTGGAAGCTGAATAGGTTGGCATTTTTTTATGATCATCAGTTGGAGTTCATAAATTAATTATAAGCAAATGAAATGCCCGGGAATGCAACTACTTTGGCAAAAGCACGTATATCAAAAAAATACCGGAGAATATTAATTCTGCGGTTTGTTTTTATTGACCCGTGTTTCCTTTTTGATTTATTTAATATATTAGTAAGCCATGAAACGCATTCTCGTACCCATCGATTTTTCTGAAAATTCTGTTTTTGCTTTGAAAGTCGGAATTGATCTTGCAAATAAATTGCATGCTGCATTGAGAATTATTCATGTTCAAACCGGGCAGCAATATTCACCTGAATTTTTGGGCGATAACCCCGATATCAGAATTATGGGACAGGCTAAAACCTGGATCAATTATCTGATTAAGAAATTTTCCAGCGAATACAGAGTTTATAACGGTGAATTTGATTATAAAGTGCGTGAAGGAAATGTGGTGCGTGAAATAACAAATCAGGCTCACTATGATGATACAACGCTTATTGTTGTTGGAACACACGGCGTGTCGGGTGCTCAGGATCGGTGGCTTGGCAGTAATGCCTTTCGGTTGGTTTCTCATGCACCTTGCTCGGTACTTACCGTAAGAAAGGAAATGAAATGGGAATTTCCTCACAAAATATTATTCCCTCTGGATCACAATAAAGTAACCCGCAAAATTGTTCCGGAAATAACCGGATTTGCCAAACTTTTGAAATCGTGCATTAATATTGTGGCACTTCAAAAACAATCAAAATGGTTGCTCCCCGGGCTAAGTGATATATATGCCAAACAAACTGAGCGGTATATCAATAGAAATACTGATTTAGAAGTTAATATCGTTCCTTTTAAATGGGGTGGAGATGTTGAAAATATAATGACTCTTGCACACGATACTTCTGCAACTGTGATTGCCATTCATCTGAATAAATCCATTAATCCTTTCGAAAGTTTTTTCAGGCCTTTCGCTAATGAATTGCTGAATGTTTCTGATATTCCTGTCTTGGTTGTTCCGCTGAAGGAATAAAAATTGTACCTTTGTAGTCAAAAGTGCAGAAGATGAGAATGTTTTTTATTTTCTTTCCGGCGTTGATTGCATTTAACTTAAGTGCTCAGAGACCATCTGTTTCTGATGGCAGGAATGTAGATGTTTTCTCGGAAATAGAAAGCGCCGGAAGAGGCGGGGGAGTCATCAATATTGATCAGTCGGCGCGAATGAAAGATCTGGTGCTGACCCATATCAATATGAACAAACAGGCAAATGGCATTGAAGGTTTTAGGGTTCAGCTGTATAGTGGAGGAGGAAACAAAGCCCGCCAGGAGGCCATTGATGTGAAAGAGGAAGTCCTCTCTCAGTTTCCCGAGATGGATGTGTCGGTTGAATACAGCGCTCCTTTTTGGAGGGTGAGAGTTGGAGTTTTTCGACATAAACATGAAGCATTACCTCTTATCGATAAACTCAGGAAATCTTTTCCTGCGTGTTATGTCGTAAAAGTCAACGAAATTCCATTAAATGCTTTAAAGTAAGATTAGCCTGTTTGTTCACAAACGGGCTTTTATTTTTATGATTGGCTTTTAACCGGAATAATTCACAAATAAGCTGTTAAGATGCTCAATTCTCTGAGAAATACAGGCGTCCTAAATCAAATCGGATTGAAAATAAATCATTATTCTTTTCTCCAATTTTATTTGCGGTTGCTTATATTTTTGATATTTGAACATTCTCAATACGAAAATTTATGAGTTAATCAGATTAAAGAATTGCAATAAATTTTGACCTTCTTTTTCGAACAATATTATGAGTGATCAGATAAAACATGAGTGTGGCATTGTACTCATCCGGCTATTAAAACCATTAACCTATTATCAGGAAAAATATGGGTCGTGGCGGTTTGGACTTAATAAGTTATACCTGCTTATGGAAAAGCAGCATAACAGAGGACAGGACGGAGCAGGAGTGGTGAATTTGAAAATAGACCAGCCAGCCGGCAAAAAATATTTATCCCGTCAGCGTTCCAATAATGGAAATCCCATACAGGAAGTTTTTGCAGGTATCCATAAACGTTTTGATGCTATTTACGAGCATCATCCTGAATTGATGAATGACCCCGTTTGGGCCAAGGAGAATCTACCCTTTGCAGGCGAATTATATCTCGGCCATTTGCGATATGGTACCTTTGGCAATAATAGCATCGATTATGTGCATCCGGTGATGCGTGAAAATAACTGGCGATCCCGGAATCTGGTTTTGGCCGGTAATTTTAATCTTACCAATGTAGATGAAATATTTAAAACACTGGTGGATTTGGGGCAACATCCCAAAGATTATACCGATACTGAGTCAATGCTCGAAAATGTAGGGCATTTTCTCGATGAAGAAAATCAGTTTCTTTTCCGACAGTTCAAAAATGAAGGTTATTCCAATAAGGAAATCTCTGCTCTGATAGAACGTGATCTTGATGTTCGTAAGGTTTTGGAACGATCCAGCCGCCGTTGGGATGGCGGTTATGTTATTGCCGGTATGCTTGGCCATGGGGATGCTTTTGTAACCCGCGATCCATGGGGAATTCGACCCGCTTCGTATTATGCCAATGATGAATTTGTTGTTGTGGCTTCCGAACGTCCGGTGATTCAAACAGCGCTGAATGTGAGGTCGCTTGAGGTTAAGGAACTAAAACCAGGTCATGCTCTCATTATTAAAAAGGATGGACGTGTGACTGAAGAAATGGTCAATGTTCCTCAAGAACGAAAGTCCTGTTCTTTTGAGCGTATTTACTTTTCACGTGGTAGCGACCGCGATATTTACAACGAGCGCAAAGAACTCGGACGGTTATTGTCACCCATTATTCTGGAAGAAATAAAAGGTGATTTGGAGAATACGGTGTTTTCTTATATACCGAATACTGCTGAAACCGCTTTTTATGGAATGATGGAGGGCGTTCGTGAGCGTTTGGATAAGGTGAAAACCGAACGGATTTTGGCCCTGGGAGATGATTTGACAGAGGAAAAGGTCAGCGAAATACTGAGTGTTGAACCGCGCATCGAAAAAGTGGCTATTAAGGATGTTAAAATGCGTACTTTTATTGCTGATGACAATAGTCGCGATGACTTAGTCGCTCACGTTTATGATGTTACTTATGGCATTGTAAAGAATAAGGTAGATACATTGGTCATTATTGATGATTCAATTGTCCGTGGAACCACACTTAAGCGCAGCATTCTGCGTATCCTCGATCGTCTTCATCCTAAAAAGATCATTGTTGTATCATCTGCACCTCAAATTCGTTATCCGGATTGTTATGGGATTGATATGGCACGGCTTGGAGATTTTTGTGCTTTTGCCGCTGCGATCGAACTTCTCAAAGATA
>JBEPWN010000260.1:0-4668 GCA_041642395.1 Marinilabilia sp.
TTGAGCTTTTGCCGGATGATCAGAGAATGGTCGTTATGATGCGTGATTATGAAGGATATTCATATCAAGAAATTGAGGAAATAACAGGACTGACCCAGAGCCAGGTTAAAGTTTATATTTACAGGGCGCGGGTATATTTAAGACGATATATAGGGAAAATGGAGCAGGTGATTTAACATTAACATATAAATCGGTAAATTATTCCTTAAGGGGATTAAAATATGAAAATTAACAAAACCAATTACGAATTGTGGTTCATCGATTATCTGGATGGAAAACTGGATTCTGATGCCGGGAAAGAGCTGGATGCTTTTTTAAAGGCAAATCCCGATCTGGCCAATGAGTTAAATTCGTTTGAGGAGATTAGATTGGAGCCTGCAGAAGTCAATTTTGTTGATCGTAATAAACTGGAGAAAACTGAAGCTGATGTGATGGGCATTGATGCTTCTGATTATTTGCTGATCAAACAAATGGAGGAGGGGTTAAGCAAGGCTGAAGAAATTACTCTTTCTGATTCGGTTAAGCAGGATGGATCGCTGATTCGCCGCGAAAGGGAATTTCAGAAAACAAATCTTTTATCTGATCACATAGTTTTTCCTGCCAAATCTTCTTTGTTGAGGAAAAATTTCAAGCCGGTCTATGTTTTGTTATCCAAGGCTGGTTTTGCAGCTGCTGTTTTGGGTCTGATTTTTATTGGTTGGGAATTACTTCAGACCAATGATAATTCTTACCGGGCTATTACTTTAATACCTCTTGAATCTTCGGACATAGAAGTTTTTTCGATTGATGAAATATCGATGCAACTGGCTACGAGTTCACCATCAAATTATAGCATAGAAAAAGAATTGGAAAATGCAGTTGAATCTGTGAATCCAGGTTTGCATGGAGGAATGAAAAAGGAAAGATCTGAACAAAAGAATGCTCTTAGTGGGCAGCCGTTTCGTCCTCTGGAAGTACATCTGAGTAAAAATGTTCGATTGCCCGTTGAGTTGCCCAATGCCTATGAGACGGGCTTGCGCCATATGATGCCGCTGTACCTTGATTTGAATAACGAGCGCAAGCAATTATTTGCGTTTGAAGATGCAGAAAACAAAAAACCTCAGGAGGATGGACTTTTCATCAAGGGTCTTCGGTTTGTGGATAAAGTAAGTGGCGATTTGGTTAATTTCGATCGAATGTATGATAATGAGGGCAATTACGTTGCCTACAATCTGAAAACCGGCGGTTTTGAAATGGAGCGCAAAGTGAGGCGTTGAAAATCAGTGTAGGCTGTTCAAAAAGTAGCAGACTGAAAGAAAATAGAGTAAATTCTTGCTGACTCAATCATAGGCCTTCAATACGAGACAATTCATCTGTCATCTATTATCTAAAAATCTAATGATCTATTGTTCTGAATCGACGGTACTGTAAAATGCTCCCCGTTCCCCGTGTTGCATTTTGATCTTTCCATCTGCATCCAGAACGTCCAGATATTTATTGATTTCGTTGGTGTTGAGTCCCAGTATATTTCTCAGGTCTTCTACCGTGCAGGGGCGTCGTGCGATGGTATCCAATATGGCATTTTCGATATCCTCACGGTATGCTTTGTTCTCCTTTCGGGATGGAGAAGCGGCTATGATCTGTGTGTTTTTAAATCCCATCTTTTGTTTTATCTCTTCCAGCTTTTCATGTGATGCAGGTACTAATTCTTCAATTGTACCGGGGCGGTCGAGGGTATTTATTTGTACCTGGTCAGGATTGATCTCCGCAATCGCTTTTTTTAGTCCGGCAATTTCTGCGTCATCATCATTGTAGCCGGGAAGAATAAAAATTTCCAGCCATATTTTTCCTTTAAATTCTTTTCGAAAATCAACCAACCCCTGAATATGGGATTTAACATCTAAACTGGTTGTGGGACGGTTCAGTTTTTTGAATGCTTTTTCAGTGGCTGCATCTATGGATGGCAATACAACATCGGCACTCAGAATTTCGTGTCTTACGTGTTTATCTGATAGTAATGTCCCGTTCGTAAGTATGGCTACTTGCAGCTCGGAATAATTTTGCTTTATGAAATTCAGGACATCACCTACCCTTGAGTTTAGAAGGGGTTCGCCGTATCCCGAAAAGGTAATAAAATCGGGTGTGGGATTTTTGGACAGATATTCTGTAATTTCATTAATTACTTTTTCATACGGAACATATTCCATGCGTTCGGTTGTTAGTTTGGTGGTGGCTCCAACTTCACAGTACACACAATCGAGTGAGCAAATTTTGCGGGGAACCAGATCAACGCCAAGCGACATTCCTAATCTTCTTGAGGGCACAGGACCAAATAAATATTTATACATGCTATTTACTTTTTTATCTAAGTTAAACGATATACGAGTAGAATGAATTTGACCAATCTGTGTTTATTTGCTGACAAAGTTAATTGATAATGTTTAAATGTACCTTAAATTTTAACGATGTGGCTGTTGCTGCAGTGCATGTAGATTACATTATTCTGGCAATAGGGGAAAATTCATATGCCGAGAAACCCGGGGATTTGCATGATCTTTCGCTTTCTTTAAACCAAATTGAACTGGCTGATGTTGCAGCCGAACGGAAATCTGACTGTCAGCGTAACCGTTACCAATACAGGCGACAGAACTGGGAAAGAGGTGGTTCAGCTTTACACCACCGATTTATATGCCTCTATCACTCACGATGTAAAACGTTTACGCAGATTCAACAAAATTGAAATTTTACCTGGTGAAAGTAAAACCGTTTCATTTACACTTTCTTCCGGTATTTAATGGTATCGGTGTTTTTTCATACAGACATGCTTTGAGGCGATTAATTCACTGTCATTTTTAATGGGTTGGGACTATTTTCTGTTATATTTGCATTTTATTAGGAGTAACGGATAAAGAATATGAGTAACACGGCTGCCAAAAGAAAACTCAGAAGTTCTTATGCTACTACAGTAATCAGCATCTCGTTGGTGCTGTTTTTGCTGGGAATCATAGGGCTGCTGTTTTTAAATGCTCACCGGTTGTCGACCTATGTAAAGGAAAACCTTGGGTTTACAGTTTTGGTTAACGACAACTCGCGAGAAGCTGAAGTACAGCGACTTCAGAAAATCCTGAATGCATCGCCTTATGTTCGTGAAGCAGCTTATTTAAGTAAAGAACAATCGGCTGAAATTCTGGCAGAGGAATTGGGTGAGGATTTTATTGATTTTCTGGGATACAATCCATTGCTTTCGAGCATTGAAGTAAAAGTTTATGCTGAATATGCCAATCCCGACAGCATGGCGATGATAGAGAGTGAGGTGCTCGGTTTTCCGCAGGTAAAAGAAGTCTATTATCAGAAAAATTTGCTGCATGCCGTAAATGACAATATCGAAAAGATTACTATCGTTTTGGGAGGGTTTGCTATTTTGTTGATGGTAATTGCCATAGCACTGATTAATAACACCATTCGGTTAGCAGTATATTCACGTAGATTTTTGATAAAGACCATGCAATTAGTTGGTGCTACACAAGGGTTTATTCGAAAGCCTTTTCTATCCAATGGAATTCTTAACGGCCTGGCAGGAGCTACCATAGCTATTATTTTGTTGTCTCTTCTCATTTATGGGCTTGGAAAAGAATTAGAAGGAATGATCGGGTTTGATAACATTTTGCTGATAGGGGTTCTTTTTGCCCTTGTCGTTGCGTTGGGTATTATGATCACTTTAATTTCCACTTTTCTGGCCGTAAATAAGTATCTGCGACTGAAAGCCGACGATTTATATTATTAGAATTGCCGGACGTTTTATGAAATGAGATTTTTATAATTTTAGTAATCGATGATGCGCCTTTACATATATTGGGATCCGAAAATTAAATCAGATATAATATAATCTTGAACTGCAAAAAAATATTTTAGTATGGCAGCAAAAAAAGATACAGAAAAGAAATATGAGATGGCTCTTGAAAAACAGAATTACCGTCTTTTGGCCATTGCATTTGCTTTCGTCGTGGTCGGGTTTTTACTTATGATCGGTGGAGGAAGTGAGGATCCTGAAGTGTTTAATGAAGATATTTACAGTTTTCGGCGTATAACTCTGGCTCCCATGGTTGTATTGTTTGGGTTTTTGTTTGGTATTTATGCTATAATGAAGAAACCTTCTGCTGCTAAATCCAGGAAAAAGAAAGACTGATTTCAGATTAGAACATATTGGGAGATAAATTTTTAAAATGTCTGCTGTTTTATCAGTGGACATTTTTGATGTTTTACCTTATACCAATAGATTGATAGATTGATAGATTATTAGATATTAGATGCTAGATGAATCATCTCGAAGTTTCAGGGCTGAAAAACAATGATTTACTACTATGGCATTTCGAATTTAACCAATAATTGTCAACGTCTTACAAAAGTTTAACGGGGTATTGTTATGGTGATTTAATTAAATGATATAGATGAACTGGATTGAAGCATTACTTTTAGGATTGATACAGGGTCTCACTGAGTTTTTGCCGGTGAGCAGCAGTGGCCACCTCGAGATAGGGAAACATCTTCTGGGTATTGACACACCCGATAGCCTGAGATTTACCATTGTGGTGCATGGCGCTACGGTATTAAGCACTTTGGTGGTATTCCGGCGTGATATAATAGCGCTTTTGATGGGGCTCTCCCGTTTTCAGTGGAATGAGGAGACCC
>JBEPWN010000261.1:0-4654 GCA_041642395.1 Marinilabilia sp.
ATGAAAGGTTGCACATTGATAGTGTTCGAAAATTCTGGGATCATCTTTTGGAGATGCTGAAATCATAAAGGAAAGAGATATACGCTTTGAAACACCTCCCAATAAAACTGGATTGGGAGGGACAACATCCTTCAACTCACCTACCAACCTACTGGCCTGTTTATTTGATGGGTTTGAATCCATTCAGGCGGGTTTTAATCCCGCTATTATGGATGTCTTTGATCAATAGATCTTTTGCCTCGCAGGAGGGGCATCCTCCTCCACAGCCATTGCCTTTTGACGCAAATATGGTTTTCCCAAAAGAGTAAAATGTGTACAGAATTGCTCCACTCACTGTTATTCCTGTCAATATTTCCTGTATCATATTCTCAATATTTTTAAATTTTCTCTATGCTGTTTTTAAATGATCCGAATGACTTTAATCTACATGCGATAAGTTGAATCATCGTTTATTGGTCATTGCTCATTGATTATTGAAACATTTGGCCGCCCTGATATATTATTAAAGACAATAAATATGCCAGTCCGGTGGTATAAAAAACCGTAAACATTGCCCATTTCCACGATCCTGATTCTTTGCGGATGGCTGCAATAACTGCCACACATGGGAAATATACCAGTGTGAATATCAGAAATGAAATGGCCGAGAGTGTTGTGAAAACAGGAGTTCCATCCGGGTAAGTGTCTTTTTTTATTTGTTCTATCAGCTGGGCATTTCCGCTGGGTTCTGCATCGTCGGTTTGGTATAGAACCGCCATGGTGCTGACAACAATCTCTTTGGCGGCAACACCACTAAGCAAACTAACGCCCATTTTCCAGTCGAAGCCCAGTGGTTGTATGACCGGCTCAATGCTTTTTCCCAGCCGCCCGATATAACTTCCTTCGTGACGTAATTTTTCACTAAGATGATCGAGTTTTTCAATTTTTTCTTCTCGCTCGGTTTCAATTTTTTCTGCTAGCTCTCCGTCTGCCGATGCTTGTAAATCATTATATTGTTGCACCAACTGTTCTTTTTTCTGTTCCAGTGCCCGTGTTTGTTCATTTTCCCGTGGATAATATCCCATGAACCAAATGATAATGGATGCGACCATGATCACACCTCCCATTTTTTTCAAGTACTGGCTACCCTTAAACCACATATGCCTGGTGGTGCTTTTTAGGGTGGGAAGACGATATGGAGGGAGTTCCATTACAAACGGGGTGTCCGATTTGTGGAACATATAACGCTTAAATATTCGTGCAACAATCACGGCAATTGCAATTCCCGTTGCATAAAGCAGAAATAATACAGTGCCGGGATGGTCAGGAAAGAATGCACCGATCAATAAAATATAGACAGGTAATCTGGCACTGCACGACATAAATGGGTTGATCAGAATGGTGAGAAGCCGGTTGTTGGGATCTTCAATTGTGCGGGTGGCCATGATGGCTGGAACATTACAGCCAAATCCCATGATGAGAGGAATAAAGGATTTGCCATGAAGCCCGATCTTGTGCATTACTTTGTCCATGATAAAGGCTGCGCGTGCCATATAGCCGGTGTCTTCCATGAATGATATAAAGAAGAAAAGGATCAGGATATTGGGAAGAAACACGATCACTCCTCCAACGCCTCCGATGACTCCGTCCACCACAAGGTCTGTAAACGGACCGGGGGTCATGGTGGAAGAAGCCCACTGTGAAAGAAAGGACACCCCTTTTTCTATCCAGTTCATAGGATATTCACCAAGTTTAAAAGTGGACTGGAACATAAGCCAGATGAAAAAGAAAAAGAATGGAAACCCAAAAAGACGGTGTGTCAGAATGGAATCAATTACCTCTGTTTTACGCCTTCGTTTACGGGGATTCTCGCGGTATGTTTCTTTCATGGCTCCTGCAATGAAGCCATAACGTGCATCGGCAATGGTGGTTTCAGTATCTTCCTGAAGGGTTTTTTCCAGTTTTTTGGTTTGCCGTGTGCTTTCCTGTATTATGGTTTGGTATTTGGTGACAGACAACTGTTCATGAAAAACTTTGTCCTTTTCCAACAGTTTTATGGCCAAAAAGCGTGGTGATATTTTGCTGGTCAACTCATCGAATTCAAGAATGTGCTTTTCGATCGCCTCAATGGCCCTCTCAATGGTTTCTCCGTAGTTGATCCTGACCCGCCGGGCTTCGTCTATTTTATCTTCATATACATCAATAACTATCTGGAAAAGTTCTTCGATACCTTTTCCCCTGGATCCCACTGTTGGCACAAAAGGGATACCTAGCATTTTGCCCAGATGAGGGTAGTCGAGCTTATCTCCTTTTCGCTGAAGATCGTCGAACATGTTGAGCGCAACAACGGTACGCAAATCCATGTCAATCAGTTGTGAAGTCAGATAAAGATTACGTTCCAGGTTTGATGCGTCCAGTACATTAATGATAATATCGGGTGTCTCCGTACTGATATGTTCACGTACATAAACTTCTTCGGGACTATAGGCTGAAAGAGAGTAAGTACCGGGTAGATCAGATACTTTCAGTGTATATCCATTGTGATAAAAATATCCTGTTTTTATTTCAATGGTTACCCCGCTGTAATTGCCAACGTGCTCATTGGCCCCGCTTGCCTGATTAAAAATGGTGGTCTTTCCGCAATTGGGATTTCCCACAAGGGCCACATTTATCGTTTTACGTTTTTCGGTTGCTGTCCGGGTCAGCAAATCATCGGTATCAGTGATGGTACCACTGTATTGGGTGGGTACCATGTTTTTTGCCTCTTCGCGCGAAACCACTTCAATAAGACTGGCTTCATTGCGTCTCAGTGATATTTTGTAATCCATCACATGATACTCAATGGGATCTTTGAGGGGAGCATTTTTAATTACTTTTACTTTCTTTCCTCTGACAAAGCCCATTTCGATAATGCGCTTGCGAAAAGCACCATGTCCTTTTACTTTTACAATTACTCCTTCCTGACCAGTTGTAAGTTCTGCTAAATTCATATATATATGGCGGTATTGTAGTTAATTGGGTCATTGTGAATAAACCGGCGCAATTATTAAATTTTTCAAAATTAACGATTTAGAATCAACCCACCAATCCCAACTTTTAGGGATTTTACTTTTATCCAAACTGAGCGATTCCGCTTCCAGATTAAAGACAGTACAATACATCATGCATCTAATATCTATCGATGGGTCGGGACTAACGATCGAGGTAATCGGAATAAATGGCAGGATTTCTTTTTTGGCATGACGATTTGACTTTAGAAAAAGAATTTTTGTTGCCTTCTGCATTGAAGAACAGTTTAGGGAAATGAAACATAAAGGAAACCTTTTGGTTATTATTTGGTAAGGTTATTGAAGTAAGTTATATAACCAAAAATGAATACCATGGATTTTTCAGGAACATTTGAAGATTTTCAAAAAGTGGTCAAAGAAAACGGGGGAGAAATCCAGGTCATGGAACGTGAAGTTGGCTTGGATACCCAAATGGCATATATGCGCATTTCAAAAGAGGTGAAAGGTGATTTAAGCCCGGATCGTGTTATGTCCGGAAAATATGAATTATGGGATGAAAACTCAACCCATTTAAATAAGCGTAAACGCCTTGCAGCTTTGGCTTCCATTGGAAGTCCTGATGCCATTCGTACCATTCAGAGTTACCAGAATATGCCCGATCGGGGTTTGGAAGATTGGACCTATCTGGCCCTTCAGGAATGTAAGCTTGTTTTTCAGGCATCCATGCTTGAACATCCGCCTATGTTTATTTCTACCGGCCTGGGTGGCAGTGGACAACGACTTCGTTTTTTTGGTGCTTTCTTCTCCAAAGATGGAAGAGCCATCCCAAAGAACCGTCAGCGGGTTGTATCCGGTGAGGTTGAATATATGTTCGAAAAGTTTGATGGAAAAATGGAGTTTATTGCTTTTTCCGGACAGTTTGTTACATTCTGGGGTCTTGTGCCAATTGAGGTTTCTCTCAATGAGAAAGTGAAAGAAGCCATTGGCGAATCGAATTTTCTGGGAGCTGGCTTACGTGATGATTTTGTTTTGACAAATGTAAAAAAGTTAACTTTTTATGAGCTAGGGGAAATTCTTAAGAAAATAGAAAAGAGCCACAAGGGAGAGGATATTGACCCTGGGATGGTAGAATGATCGTACTCAGAAAGAGCGTTCTTATAGGACTATTAACATAAAAAGCCGGGGCGCTTAAAAAATACCGCCCCGGCTTTATAATTATTTATTTCAATAGTCAGTTATAGCTTGGATTTCAGTTATTTGAATCCGGAATCTTTTGTTTTTTTAATTACAACCTATATAAGTATCATAAAAAACATCAAATGATCTGGCAAGCTATTGGTCTAATGACTTAACAATCTAATGTTATTTACTAAGGTCTTCAAAATCAACATTGGTGTACTCCGCTGTTGAAAGTGTATCAGCATCCTTTTCTTTTGGTTCTTCGAGTTTCCCATCTTCATTGTATACACCCTGTTCTGTCTGGATGAAGTCAACGGCATCTTTCAACCCTGTTGCGAATTTTTCAAAATCTTCTTTGTATAAAAAGAGCTTGTGTTTTTCAAAATGAAAACGTCCATCGTCATCAAAACGTTTCTTGCTTTCAGTAATAGTCAGGTAATAATCATTTTTCCGTGTAGCCTTAACATCAAAAAAATAAGTGCGTTTCC
>JBEPWN010000262.1:0-4644 GCA_041642395.1 Marinilabilia sp.
TGCCGTTTCCATGGTCCTTCAAAGTGTGGTACAACAGAATCCCGACATTAAGAGTGCCTTTTATAATCCTACTGCAGATTTATCGGTTGTAGTGCCGGCACTGATTATACTGATTGTGGCCGGTGTAATTGCCGGATATGTTCCGGCAAAACGGGCAGCAGGCATAAAACCAATTGAAGCGCTTCATGATGAGTAACCTGAATGATGAATGAGATATATGTATCAACGGATTAAAATAATCATTAAAACCAATAGCCGTGTTTGATTTAGACCGCTGGCAAGAGATTTTAAATGCCATAAGACAGAATAAATTTCGCAGTGTACTTACTGCTTTTGGCGTATTCTGGGCCATTTTCATGCTGATTGTCATGACTGGATCAGGAAATGCCTTGGTAAATGGGATCACCCATGGCTTCAAGGATTTTGCTACCAACAGTGCTTTTATGTGGGCCAGCCGCACGACTGTTGCCTATCAGGGTTATGACAGAGGAAGGTCTTGGAGCATCAACAACACCGACATCGAAAATATTCGTGAAGAAATTACCGAAATAGAAGTAATTGCTCCCCGGCTTCAGGGTTGGGATTTGCGTCAGGGGGAAAATGTTGTGAGAGGCGAAAGATCAGCAGCCTTCAGTGTAATGGGTGACTATCCGGCATATCGTAAAATTGATCCCTGCACCATGATTTATGGCCGTTACATCAATGATATGGATATAGAATTAAAACGGAAGGTGTGTATCATTGGAGAGCAGGTTCATGCCGTTATGTTTGATGAGGGAGAAGATCCCGTAGGGAAATATATGCGGGTTAACGGGGTTTATTTTATGGTTGTGGGAGTTTTCAGAACCAACAATCCAAATGTTAGGATGACCGGTTCCGAAAAAAGAGAAATCGTTTATTTGCCTTTCACCACCATGCAACAAACATTTAATTATGGTGATCAGGTTCATTTCTTTGGATTCACTACCAGCCCCGATAATGATGTGCAGGCGTTGGTTGATCGTATTAAGCCCATCATAAAGAAGCAGCACAAAATATCTCCCAAAGATGAAGACGCCATTAATGGATTTAATTTGCAAAGCATGCTGAAGACCTCTGAATATACTTTTCTTGGGATTAATATACTGATATGGGTAGTGGGTATTGGAACCCTCATAGCAGGAGCAATTGGTGTCAGCAACATTATGTTGATCGTTGTGAAAGAGCGTACCAAGGAAATAGGAATTCAGAGAGCCATAGGTGCCAGGCCGGCTATTATAGTGAGTCAGATACTTACCGAATCTGTATTTCTGACTACCGTCGCCGGCTTTCTGGGCCTTGCTTTGGGTACACTGGTTTTGCATCTCACCGACATGGCGCTGGAAGCAGCACGTGCCCAGGCGCCACCCGATGAGCAGTCGTTTTTCATGAACCCGGAAATAGGTCTGCCGATGGCTGTTACAGCATTAATTTTACTGATTTTGGTGGGCCTTTTTGCAGGATTGATTCCTGCATTGAAAGCTGTGAAACTAAAACCCATTGAAGCATTGCATCACGAATAAAATAGATAACCGTATAGACAACTCATGCAGAGATAATTTTTTTCTCTGCCAAAAAACAAAAAACAATGAAAAAATTTCTCAAAATCTTTATGCTGGTTGTTTTGATAGGCCTCGTAGGCTGGGTAGCTTTTTACCTCTACAAACAAACCAAAAAATCGCCGGTTGTTTATGAAACCGAAAATCCTGAAGTAAGTAATATCGTGAAGAAAACTGTTGCCACAGGTTCTATTGTTCCTCGTAAGGAAATCCAGATTAAACCTCAGGAATCGGGTATTATCACAGAGATATATGCTCAACCGGGGGACGTGGTCAAACAGGGTGATTTGATTGCCAAAATACAAATCGTTCCGGAAATGATCCAGATAAACGAAGCTGAAAACCGACTGGACAAAGCCCGTCTGGCTTTTGAGAATGCAAAAATTGAGTTTGAGCGGTCTTCTGAGCTTTTCAACAATAAAGTGATTCCTGAATCGCAATACCTTAGTGACAAACTCACTTTTGAGACTTACGAAAAAGATTATCAGTCGGCACAGAATAATCTTGAGCTCATTAAAGACGGAGTCATAAAAAAAGCAGGAGCCCAGACCAATACACTGATCCGATCCACGACTACCGGCATGGTACTCGATGTACCTGTCGAAATCGGAAACTCGGTGATAAAAAGCAATACTTTTAATGACGGAACCACAGTTGCCCTTGTTGCTGATATGGGTAAAATGGTTTTTGAAGGTAAAGTGGACGAGACCGAAGTGGGAAAGATCAAAGAAGGGATGGAGCTTTTGCTTACCATCGGAGCCCTGGATGAAGAGGAATTTATCGCCAATCTTGAATTTATCTCACCCAAAGGAATAGAAGAAAACGGAGCCATTCAGTTTGAAATAAAAGCAGCCGTTGAACTTCAGGAAGGAAGTTTTGTCCGCGCCGGCTACAGCGCTACCGCTGACATCGTTCTAGCACGTCGCGACAGTGTTCTGGCCATCAAAGAGAAGTTTATAAATTTTAATGATGACTCCACTTTTGTGGAAATAATGACAGGTCCACAGATATTTGAGAAGCGCCTTGTAAAAACGGGTCTTTCCGATGGTATCAACATCGAAGTTGTGGAAGGCCTGACGGAGGAAGACGAGGTTAAAATACCACAGTCATAATTTGATTTATTCCATCTGATTGTTGGCCTTTTGGAGGGAATACCTGCCATTTGTATATTGATAGTAACATATTGATTTTGAAAAGTTATCAACAACACATTATTGAAAAACCATGAGACACAAAACGATCATACTGCTGATTACGGCATTATTCATATCCGCCGGCACATTTGCACAGGAAACTAAGAAATGGACTTTGGAGGATTGTATTGAGTATGCAAAGGAAAACAATCTGTCAATTAAGCAACAAGGTCTGAACGTAGAATATCAGAATAATTTGTACCAGCAAAGAAAACTGGATCGTGCTCCTTCTCTTAACGGAAGTGCCGGTTACCAATTGAGTTTTGGACGCGTACGTGATGAAACAACTTATGAAATTCAAAACCGCACCATGCAATTCAACAGATTTTCGTTGAATTCATCAACTCCCTTATTTCAGGGATTTGCTCTGCAGAACGAAGTGAAACAGGGTGAAGCCCGATGGATGGCGGCCCGAAATGATTTGGACGCAGCCAGGAACGATCTGGCACTTAACATCACATCCTTTTATATGCAGGTTCTTTTCGATAAAGAATTATTGGAAGTTGCCAAAGAGCAGCATAAGGTAGCGCAGGAACAGGTGGAAAACACCCAAAAGCTTGTGGATGCCGGAAGGGTCGCAGAGGGAAATCTTCTGGAAATTAAATCTCAGGCCGCCAGGGAAGCACTCACCCTTACACAGATGCAAAACAATCTTTCACTATCGTTACTCAGTCTGGCACAGGCCCTGGATCTGGAAGAAACAGGAACTTTTGATATTGCTGTGCCCGATTTACCGGAAATACAAAAAGTAGAACATGCTGTTCCATCAGAGCTTTTTATTACTGCAGTGGAAATTATGCCGGAAATCGCAGCATCGCAATATAATCTGGAAAGCAATCACTATGCCCTGAAAGCAGCAAAAGGGCGATTATACCCTTCCCTTTCATTGGACGCAGGCTGGAATACCGATATTTCCCGAACAGCAGAGACTGTTGATTTTGACTTTGGCCAGAGTTTTCAGGATAATTCTACGGAATATGTTGGACTCACATTGCGTATTCCCTTATTCAATGGATTGACTATGCGCAATAATGTAAAAAACGCCCAGCTGAACATACAAAGCGCTCAGAACGAACTTGAAATGGAGAAGCAGGATCTTCGAAAAGAGATACAACAAGCTTACGCTGATGCTGAGGCAGCATTTCAAAAATTTAAATCTGCTCAGACGGCCGTGGAATCGTATCAGGAATCCTTGCGATATACCGAAAAGAAATTTTCAGTTGGTCTTGTCAGTCCTGTAGATTACAGTGTGGCTCGTTCCGATTACCTCAAAGCGCAATCTGATTTTCTGCAATCGAAATATGAGTTTGTATTGCGGTCAAAAATCCTGGACTTTTATCAGGGGGAACCGTTGAGTATTGATTGAATTTAAAAAAAAGATGGCAAAAGTCTGTAATTTCAGATTTTTGCCACCTTAAAAATTACCCTGTGAAATTCAAAAATAATTTACTCAAACACCACCTGGAAGTCAAGATCAAAATCATCATAAATCAGATTATCTCCCAGATTGTCGAAAAAAGAACCCGATCCATACCGCACATTATACTTTGACCTGTCGATGGTGAGTTTGCCGGTAAAAGTTTTATCGTCTACCATGGTTTCGAAAGATACAGGATTGGTTTCTCCTTTAATGGTCATTTCACCGGTAAATTTATATTTGCCGGGCGATATTGGTTCCCCATTTTTTATTTCAAGGGTAGCAGTAGGATATTCATTTACACTAAAAAAATCATCAGATTTTAAGTGCCCAACCAGTTTGGCTTTTGATTCCGGATCTTCAATATCCGTATTGGTAATGGAGGTCATGTCAACAGTGAATTTTCCCGAAATAAAATCATTTCCTGATTTCTCCAGATACCCCGAAAGCAGTTTAA
>JBEPWN010000263.1:0-4640 GCA_041642395.1 Marinilabilia sp.
GCATGGCCATGTAAACCCGGTCTGTATTGATATATGCGTGGTTCCATTCGGTGCGACTGTAAATTGGATTGAAATCCCGCTGAGAGGAGAACAAAAGATATTTGCCATCGGCAGAGAAAGAAGGGTTTCCCGAGTTGTACCATTTTTCGGTGATTTGGTGGATGTTGCCATTTTCGGCATCCACGACTTTAATCACTTGCATTTGATTGGCCATGCCATCGGTGAATGTAACCCACCGGCTGTCGGGACTCCATGCAAAATCTCCCAGCTGGGAATAATCACTTTCGGCGAGTTGCCTGGTATCGCCCGATTCAATGGCGGTAAGCATCAGGCGGTAATGTTGGTCGTTCCACACGATATAGCGGCTGTCGGGGCTCCATGCCATATTGAACTTATAGGTGTCGGCACCGGTAGTCACTTGCCGGGCTTCCTCTTCGCCATTGGCTGCTTTCATCCATATTTCGTATTCGCCACTCTGGTCTGATAACCAAGCCATCCATTTGCCGTCGGGAGAATACTCGGCATCGCGTTCATGTACACCCGGACTTTGAGTGTGATTATATGTGATTCCCTCGTCGGAGGCAACGGAGAACAATTCGCCACGGGCACCAAAAAGAATACGCTCTCCGGCGGGTGAAAGACTGGCAGATTTAATATTATCTGATGCATCTTTAAATTCTTCGCGGGAATAGATCATGTCATTGCTGATGCTTACCTGAACCTGGCTGGTCTCACGTGTTTTGGCATCAAAAGTATAAAGGTATCCGCCTTTTTCAAACACAATGGTGTGTCCGTAGTGAGAAGGGAATTTGATGTCGTAATCATCGAAAGTGGTAATCTTTTCTGTTTCTCCCGAATTGGTGTCATAAACAAACAGGTTCATGGTACGGTCTCGGTCCGATAGAAAAAATATTTCATCGTCTATCCACATGGGGAAAACGTCCTGAGCTTCATGGTCGGTAATGGCTTTTGTTTCGTGGGTGTTGAAATCGTGTACCCAAACTTCGTCGGCCATGCCGCCCCGGTAATACTTCCAGGTTCTGAATTCACGAAAAACCCGGTTGAAAGCCAGCTTGTCGCCACTGGAATTAAATGATGAAAAGCCTCCTTCGGGGAAGGGCAGAAGTTCAGGAAGGCCGCCATCCACCGGAACCTGGAAAAGTTGCCCCTTGAATGAATTGAAAGTCTGTTTGCGTGAGCGGAAAACAATGTTCTCACCATCGGGGGTCCAGGTCATCACAATGTTGTTTGGGCCCATACGGTCGGCTACATCATCGCGTCCAAGTGTTGCTGTATAAGTAAGACGTTTTGGTTCTCCACCTTCAGCAGGTACAACGAATACCTCGGTATTGCCATCATACTGGCCTGTAAAGGCAATTTGTGAGCCATCTGGAGAAAAACGGGCAAACATTTCCATGCCATCGTGTGATGTAATTTTACGCGCTGTGCCGCCATCAATAGGTACAGTGTAAAGATCACCGGCATAGGTAAAAACGATTTGATCGTTGCTGATTCCCGGAAATCGCATCAGCCGGGCGTCTTCAGCAACCAGAATAGTAGGAAGCAGGAAGAGCCATGTGAGAGAAAGAAGCAGTTGCTTTAGTTTCATGATATTTACGGTTTTTATTTATGGTTTTTTGAAGGATGTCACCTCCAGCGGTTTTTTTAACCACTCGGAATAGTACGGTTATTTTTATGATAATCGATTTATACGGTTTTAACATTATTCATTGACTGACATATTAGTTTGATGAATGAATTTGAGGTTTAAGAAATGGTTATAATCCATAAAATAAAACATAAATATATTCAAAATGTTTTAGACTGGCTTGATGGGTGTGATTTTATCTGGTCGAAGTTGAGAAGATTGGGTAGGGGAGGATAGAGAAAATCAAATCTGCATGAAAGGTCATATGATGAATATAGAAAAAATGAAACAGGATTCCAATAATGACATTCACTGATATTCGTCAGAACTTTAAAACTTTTCGTAATGTATGCGGTCCCACAGCAGTATGTCTTCTGTGTAGGGTTCGCGTTCCTTCGCTTTGTATCCAATGGCCATAATTCCCAAAACTTCAAGGTCGGAAGGAATATTCAGAATGCTTTTGACCACGTCGCCGGAAGGGAAACCATCTTTGTGTATGCGAAGGCGGACCTGTATCCAGGTGGATCCCAGATCAAGCGATTCGGCCGTCATCTGGATCAGTATGGAGGCAATTGAACAATCTTCGACCCAAACATCACTTTTGGCGGGATCGCCCAAAACCACAATTCCAAGTGGAGCACCGGAAAGAAATGCAGCTCCATGAGGCTTACATTTTGATAGTTCCTCAAGGATTGACGGGTTCTCTTCAACCACAAATTCCCAGGGACGGTTGTTTTTTGAGGTGGGTGACCACAATGCAGCTTTAAGGAGTTGTTCGATTTTATCTTTTTCTACTTTTTCGGATGCAAAATTGCGGCAGCTTCGCCGGTTTTGGATTAATTTAAGCATAGTATATTTATCTAATCAGTTACACTCTTTTAAATCCCTGATGGTAATTTATTTGCAAAATAACATAACATCTAAAAATCTAACGGTCTATTGTTATAATAAAAACTCTGCAATAAAAACTCTGCGTCATCGCGTCTTTTAGAATCCATAGCTTTAGCGAAGGATTACTTTGCGTTTAGGCTTTTTTTTAATGGATTATTGTTTATCTGTTTGGTGCAAAAATAAAAAAACAACGGCGAAGCCTCAACTCAAACTTAGTCTCAACCTTAGCCTAAATCTCAATCTTCTGATTCTAATATTTCCCTGTTTTCGATCACCACAACCTTGTCCTGAGGTTGTGAAGCTGCAGTGATCATCGCTTTGGCAACATCGGCGGCCTTGACCGGACGGTATTGTTTCAGTGGGCCCACCATCAGCCACGAAAACGGTTTGATAACAGTTTTGCCTATCATCTCGGCTGTTCTTTTCTCGTCACGTTTCCCAAGTAGGAGGGAAGGGCGAATAAAAACAATGTGACTGATGCCGGTGTTTTTTACTTCCTCTTCCATTTGTCCTTTGGTACGCAGATAAAAATTATTGCTGTTGGCTTTTGCTCCCATAGAGCTAACAACGATCATTTGTTTTATGCCGGCTTTATGAGCCTGTTCAGCAATCCGTTTTACAGCAAGCAAATCCACTTCACGAAAAGCTTCCTTGCTGCCTGCTTTTTTTATGGTTGTTCCCAAAGCACAAAAAATAACATCTATGTCTGCCTCAATCGAAAAATTATCGGTTTCGAATGGCCGGAATTCTGTATTTTCCGCCATAAACATAGATGGTTTTCTGGCATAACAATATATTTTATCGAAGTCAGGATGGTTTCGTAATTCTTTCACAAGCGTTTTTCCTACCAGTCCTGTAGATCCAAATACGGCAGCTGTTTTTTTCATGTCATTATAAATTTATCCGGTACCGGGGAATAGACATAAAACAATTGATTGGTGTAATCTGTTTCTTCCGTTTTGTTGTTAATTTGTAAAATACAAATAACAATAGTTCGTTAATCTTTTGCAATGCGCTGCAAATCAATTGCTTACATTTTAAAGTGTTTGTTTGTTAATGTCCAGTATTTCAAGGTTATACGGTTCATCTTAAATCTTACATCTCAAAGTCTAACGGTCTATTGAAATAAAATAAAACAGAAAAAAACGGTGACGAAAAGTAAATCATCACCGTTTAAATATTTAGAACGAGATATTCTAATTATTCAGGAATTTAGATAATGTCTCTATTAATATCTGTAAGCGAATGGGTTTGGCCAGATAGTCATCACATCCTGCTTCCATGCATTTTTCTCTTTCTCCGGACATCACATGAGCTGTCTGCGCAACAACGGGAATGTCGGGATTGATCTTTTTTATTTCCCGTGTGGCAGTGTAACCATCCAATACAGGCAATTGCAGGTCCATAAGCACCAGGTCAACCTTGTTTTCCTTAAACATGTCAATGGCTTGCTGGCCGTCTTTGGCCCATAGTATTTTGGCACTGGTGCGTCGAAGGGCGGCATCAAAAAATATTTTATTGGTATCAACATCCTCCACAACCAAAATGACTTTATCTCCCCAGTCCTGATTTAGCGCATTACTCAAGTATGAATCCGACATATATTATGATTTTGTTAAAATATTTTTTGATTATTCTTTTGTTTTTTCAGTTCCCAAAATAACACTTTATTTTTTAAAATTACCGTTTATTTTTGTAAAAAAAAGACATTCCTGATGTTTTCATAAAAATGTATGGTGACTTCATCTATTTTTTGTTCATTTGGGATGTTGTCACTTCTATGAAATGACAGTTGTGGTGTTGATAATATTATTATGATGATGACGATGAAGTTAAAGAATTTTCTATATATATCGTGGTGTTTGTTGTTTTGTTTTCTGTCTGAAATTTCATTGGCCAATTATCGCCAAATGCTTTCAACTGAATTTTTCCGGGATATTGGTTCGCCCGAGCAGATGACTCTTGAAGAAAAGGTGGGGCTTATTTTACTTTCCCGTAATTCGGACCATGGATCTTTGAGTGCAATCTCGAAATCCAAAGTAAACATTTTCAGTAAAAATAATTTTATTTTGGATGGCATAGATGGTTTTTCTACAGATAG